>CALJNA010000117.1 GCA_937981955.1 uncultured Granulosicoccaceae bacterium | reverse complement strand
ACTTCTACATTTTATGCCATTACTATCCGGCGCAAAACTGCCGCGACAATCGTAATTCTATCGTTAAAGCATGGAATTAGAATTTCCCCGGATAGCCCTTTGGCAGCTTACCAGAGGGCATATCAGCGATCACATCCCAATGCTCTACAATAAGCCCATCCTCAAGTCTGAAAAGATCATAGTAAGCAGTCGGTTTGTCTCCAAAAGAGCCTTCAGAACCAGTCAACACAAAGTTCCCTTCGGCCACAGTTACACCAATTTTTTTGTATATCATCTTGATGTTATTCTTACCAAGCTCCGCCATAAACGCGCCGAAGCCATCAAGCCCATCAGCAACTTCGGGATTGTGTTGCAGGTATTGGGCTGGGTTGATATACATGGTGTAATCCACCTTCTCACCTTTGATTAGAGCACGGGTAATGAACTCTTCAACCTTGGCTTTGTTGGCCGCGGTTTGATCGAGATCGCTGATCTCTGTCGCTCCATCAACCTGAGTGCGCCCGGAAGGATTAGGTTTGTCTGCAATCGGGATAAGGTTGTCCCAATGTTCAACAATTTTGCCATCACTATCAAATCGGTATATGTCAAATGCAGCCTGTGGTTTCGGCCCGAATCCCGTCCAGATGCTGTGTAGTGCAACCAGATCGCCTTCGCCGATAATTCGATGGTTTTCAAAACCAAATCCCGGTCCAGCTTTAGCATTGGCGATCAGACCTTTCAGTGATTCCACACCAGACTCTGCGATCGGATTATGCTGGATGTAGGGATCGGCAAAATAGTCGTCGATCTTGTCAGTTATTAGACCGACGAAGACGTCATTAATAGCGTTCAATGCAGTTTGCTTATTGGTAGCGACGTCCGCACTCGCAACCGTTGAAGCAAGCGTCAACGTCACAATGGCAGTAAGTTTTTTCATCAATTTTAAGTTCCTGTTATTTCGGTATATATTTAATTGGAAAGATCGCTGCGGATTCGTAGCGATGAGAACTGTCTAGCCTCTAACTTTATGGTTTTGGTAAAACGGCAACCGGCCCGATCTCAATGATCTGGCAGTCTTCATCAAGATTGATAATTACCGGCTCCATACCCGCCTTTGCCACAGCCTGTTGTGTTATCTCTGCGAGATCGGCTAGTACTATTTCCGCATTTACGGCGGCATCATTTTTGGAAGTTCCCGCGACAACAATAAAAATACCCTCCTTAAGCTGTCCCAAATAATGAGCACGAACTACACGGCCTTCGTTTGCATGCAACTGCAAAGTAGTGATCCAGTTTGAAAACGCAGCTTCAAACAATTCGGTGCGAATCTTCTGACCAGTTGAGCAGCGGATCAGCACGCTTCCTTCCTTGAAGGATATGTCTGTTTGATCAGCGCTTGCCACAGGTAAGTAGATAAGGCTTAAAGAGATAATTATTATTAAGTTTCGAATCAGCATATTTTCTTAAATCATATTTTATTTGGATTTATGGACATGAGCATCTAGTTGCCATTTCAGCAAATAAACCGCTTGGTTAGAATGAGCCCACTTGGTTCAGGGTATTGCGGCTGCACAACTTAGAGGCTTCGAGCGACAAACATTTGCTTCGATGAAATCTCGTGAACCTGATCGACAGTACTCGATAACTACTTTGATGATATCAGTAAATCTGATTGCCACTAGCGCATTCTTAGCCCGCAAACACTGCGTTCTATTATTTGGAACAATGGAGGATTGAAACAGAAAGATCGATTAAAGTGAATTCAGTCAAGGGACCTGTAAAGTTGGGAAGTGTAGTTTCCACACATGCAGCAGAATCGAGGAATTAGTATCCCTCATCTGCTTATTATAAGACGGGTCCTAAGGTGGCTATGATGTTTTGCCATATGCGCCGTGCGAGAGACCACTGTTCAATTGCGGAGTGTGAAACCAGCGTTGAGCTCGATATATAGGACTGCTGCCGATTATATACTGCACGTGTTGTACTCTGGTCATACAGCAATATATTGTTTTCATAGTTTAAATCGAAGCTTCTCAAATCCATATTAGAGGAGCCTACTAGCGTTACTTCTCCATCGATAGTCATCGTTTTTGAATGCAGTAATCCGCCTTTGTATTCATGTATTACGATACCTGCATCCAACATTTCTTTATAATGGCTCCGGCTTGCTGCAGCCACAATCCAACTATCGTTGTTCTCTGGAAAAATGATGGTTACCGTTACTCCTCGGTACGCCGCTGCGCAGAGTGCATTTAGCACGACATCACCAGGGACAAAATAGGGTGTTGAAATCGTCAAGGAATCTTGTGCTTGTCCAATTAATGTAGAAAACATTTGAGGTGTTGCGGATGCTCGAACAGTTGGTCCATCTCCCCAAACCTGAGCAGCAAATCCGTTTTCGTGCGCTCGAGGCACCACCGCAAAATCATTTAGAGTATCGATGTCAGCATCATCATGAATTAACCAGTCGCCAGCAAATAAGAGCTGATTTTGAACAACAACTGGACCCTCGAACCGCAAAAGGATGTCTATCCATGGCGCAAACTTTGGTTTTACTGCAAATTCAGGGTCCGAACAATTCTGACTTCCACAGTAGGTGATATTGTTGTCAATAACCGTAATCTTTCGGTGATTTCGGAGATCGATTCTACTGGTAAATAATGTTTTTACGATGTTGTCGTAGGGGAGCGCAATAGAGGTTTTTACATTGGCTTCTTGCATTTCCACCCATAGCTTTGTCTTAATAAACGCCCTCGAACCCATGGCATCTGTCATAGCTCGGCACTCTACTCCTCGTTTCGCTGCTCTTATTAATGCCTGTGCCACATTCGTTCCTGTCTCATCATCCAACCAGATGTAATACAAAACGTTCACGGATAGTATTGCGTTGTCTATATCTTCTAATAGTCGACTTCTGGCAGTTTGAGCATCTGCCATAAGTTCAGCTTTGTTGCCATGCGTTGTTGGAAATCCGTTTATCGATGAGGCGTAGCCAAAGGCGGGTCTGTATAGCAGAGGTACAACAGTAGATAAAGAATCGGTCAATTGAGTATCAGTTTTTTTGCTGTCAACGAGCGCATAGATTGCTTGTGCCCTGGTATTAGTCAAAGTTCCCAGACTAATTTCACCAATGAAAAAATATAGGATAGCCCCGATGTAAGGAATAAAAACGAGGACCACCGCCCAGGTAAGCCGCGTCGTCGGGGTCATATCACCCCTTGCCAGTATTCGCGTAAGCGTCGCCGCGACAATCAACAAGTGAATAAGAATCGTTGCAGCAAGCATATTTTATCGTTTCGAGTAATGGCGGTGCATACAGAGTGTCCACACCAAAGCGATCCATCGGTAGAACATGAACACTTTACGAAACTTGGTATTCCAATTCGCAAACGCTACTGTTGCCTGATCGACAGTACGCTGTATCAAACTTGATGATATCAGCATAACTAACTGCTACCAGCGCATTCTTGCTAAGCAGACGCTGCGTTCTATAAATTGGAACTATGGAATAAAACTATCAAGTACATCATTGTGATTCTGGGCTAGTCTTTGATGCTACTCACCGCTGAAGCCATGTACATCAGACTATACATCAGATAAATTAATGACTTTTCCTCTGCTAGCCGAAGCATATGCTGCTTCAACCAATGCCAGCGTTTTCAGATTATCCGCACCCGAAGTCTCAGGCTCAATCCCCTTTGTCACGCAATCGACAAAGTGCTGCTGAATGCACTGCACACTCTCTTGAATGTTATGCCAAGGTTTTTCAGCCCAGGGCAATAGCTTTGGTGACACGTCCTGCTGCTTTTCGGTGTTGGTATGTACACTCAATTGATACCCAGCATCCAGTCGAATCGTACCTTCTGAGCCGTCGATCTCGATCAGCGACTGCGGAAAGGTTTCAGGAAATCGCTTCGTCGCATAGGAGCAATCAACCACGCTCGTTGCGCCACTGTCATGGCTTAGCAGCATCGTTGCTACATCCTCACCTTTGATGTTGGGATTGATTCGACGAGTCGTTGCCGCTATCTGAGTGACATCCCCCACAAGGGCGCGCGCTATGTCCAATATATGAATCCCGAGATCTTCGATGATAAACCGCTTACCTTCGGCTAAATAGGGTTGCCCCGAAAACACATCATAGCCGGAACGAAAGCTGACTCGACAAAAGAAAGGATTGCCTATTTCACCTGATTTTACGACTTGAAGAGCTGCCTGTATCGGCGATTGCCAGCGAAAGTTTTCATGAACCATCAGCGTTTTTTCGGCCACCTTTGCAGCGTCAACCATGGCTCTCGCATCAATCATATTTTCAGCGAACGGCTTTTGACAAATGATATTCACTCCGGCTTGCGCAGCCTTCTCAACCAGTGCTCGGTGCGACCCCACAGTTGTTGCGATATCGACAAAATCGAATCCACCCGCTGCAAGCAGCTCGTCTGCGTCTTTATAGGTCCGGGATACGTCAAACGATTGCGCGGTAGTTTGCAGGCGCTCTAAATCGCTATCACACAGTGCAACAATCTCTACGCCTTGAATATCCCGCCACGCATGCAGGTGATTTTGCGCAAAAAAACCACAACCGATTACTGCTCCTTTCATTTTTCTCTCTTTCTAATTGTTACGAATGGGATATCAGCTACGACGCCTGTCTGAACGACTTCAGAAGCAGTTAAGACCTATGATACCGACGAGAATGTGAAACCTTAACGCACTCTAAAGGCAGGCCCGGTCTTTTGCAAATTCGAACAGGGTACACTGCGCCACAAACAAATTCATTGGGAAGACGCCATCAGGTGGCTCCATAATCGTGAAGGCGCACTAGTAGTAGATATGGCGGTACTCTCGGGAGAACCGCGCAGTGCATCCATGCGAGCGAACTGTGATAGCGAAGTCATTGAATTTGACACCGACTTGTTTATCAACACGGATGTCAATGAACCTGATACGGCACTGCAAATGATGAAAATTCTCACGGTGTGAATAATAAGACTAGATCGAAATATTGAAGCACTAACCAATGATCAAATCAGCTCTTGAGTTGCGTAGTTATGCGACACCACAATGGTCAACATTCGTCAGGAGTTTGTTAGCGGGTGAGAGTAGTCCGTGGAGGGATAGGAAGACTTTCGATTGTAATGAAGAATACGCTGAATCTCCAACGCAGTGCTACGAACCCACTCGCCTCTCTTAGTGATACCCACCCCATCGCACGAGAGTACTCTTTAGCATGCTCCAATAGATTTCTTGCAGATGACAATCATCACCTGCACCTTGTATCGATCTTGCAAAGAGTTCAAATGGTCACGTAAACTGACGGTTAAACGCAGCTTTGTGGAAATAATCAATGCGGATATCTAGCCCAATACACTACCTAAGGTTTGTTACTGCATACACCTTGCTCGCCACGTCATTATCTGGGTGTATAGGTAGTCGCTCAGTAGAAGCGCCACCGGTGTATCTGTCCCCGGCTGGCTGGCAAAATAACGAGAGGCTTCTGAGTAACAAGAACTTCGCACAATATGCCAGCGCTGTGCGAGAAGAAGTGAAGCGTTACCGCCTTCCATTTGCCCCTGAAAATGCTGAGCATGAAGTAGAACTAGTCTCGCCATTGGAATTACCTCTGGGAACCTCATGCAATGGACAAAGTAGCGGAATAGCCATACTTGTACATGGCTTATCAGATACCGCTTTTTCGCTTCGCGATATTGGTGGCGTTCTGGCTGAATCTTGCTTTAAAAGCCGACTTGTTTTACTTCCCGGACACGGGACCAGAGCGGGTGACCTCCTGACTACACGCCATGAGGATTGGCAGAATACCCTGAACTATCTTATCGACCAGGCAGTAAACGAAACCGACACAATCATACTGATAGGATTCTCATTGGGAGGTGTACTTACACTGGATGCCGCCGTACAAAGACAAGACGATATCGATGGCATTATTGGTATATCGCCGGCCTACTATCTGTCTAGTGCACGACTGGCAAAGTGGGCCAATCTGCTTGCACCAATATCCCGTTGGGTTGATAGAGGCGTACAGGACGATCCGTTGCGGTATGAAGCAATGCCCACAAGAGGGGTAGCTGAAACCTGGTCTGCCATGACAAACATGCACAAAAACATGGAAAAATTTGGGCCCGTCAAAATTCCATGGATGCTCACACAGAGCATGGATGACGCAGTGGTGGTACCAGAGCAAAATGAACTATTTTGGAAAAAGCAGGCGAAAAATCCAAACAGTCAACTCATTCGATTTGTCAGCACACAACAATATCTCGACGAACAGAGTGTCATGACTTTGCCTGGCAGTAGTGATGCAGATCGAGTGATAGCCCTAACACATTTAGCTATCCATCAATCACCCGTTAACCCTCACTATGGGAAAAACGGTACTTACCGAAACTGTGGCGGCAATATGCCGCGCGAGCAGGACAGAGTAAAACAATGCGAGGAATCAGAAGATGTTTGGTACGGACTCTGGGACACTGACCAGGCGGACAACCAGGCAATGGCTTTTTCTACTTTTAACCCATCATTCGACCTGTTGGCAAATGAAATAAAACGTTTTGCCAGCAGAATAACTGCAGAACGATGAACCCTTCGCTCAAACCACGCAACATGTGAAGCCAAGTACGCACCAAAAACAATATATCAGAATAAATCAGGATGAGCCGAAGCGCGATTTAATCCCCGCAATGCGATACCGGAAGTAGAGACCACAGTCGCTACAAGAGCATGTTCAATTAGATAACCAATTAACCGATCACCCCACCACCTCGACGACTGATTACCCAACCACAGCAAATTAACACCACCATTGCCGGAATTCCCTCAGTAATTGGGGTGTGCATGATGTGGTAATAAATTGCGCCTATCATGATAACGGCAATTCCGATCGCAGCAAACAGGCTTGTACGGCGTACCCACAATCCAACAGCGCCGGCTATTTCACAGACTCCAATGAAAGTACCAAACACAGCGGGTAAACCGAGTGTAGCGAAGCTTGCGGTAGCCATTGGATTGCCCATTAGTTTCATGGCACCGCCCATCAACATGACCAGCGTGACAATGGTCATGGCAGCCCAGGTTACGTATTTCATTTTAAGTGTTCTTCTGTTTTCGTTAAAAGAAATATTCGTTTTATCTAGATTCTTCCGCTTGTAAGGCACCATCTGACTCTTCTACACCAAAGAATAGATTGCGAAACCTTGGAACGAAGAGTAACAAGAAAAATACAACATCCAGTGCAGTCTGAATAACAGGTACCAGATAGGGATTCATACCCTCAGCAATTGAAGGAGGACCCACGAATGTAGTAGTGACAAAATTCCCTACATGATCAACGATGGAAATCGCCAAATAAATGATCGTGCAGGCCCACACCAGAAAACCACGTCGTTTCACGATGGCCCAAACCAGGGGCAGAGCCAAAAACGCCGCAAACAAATCAAGGTAGGCAGGATATAGCCACGCCTTTGATTCTGCTCCAGCACTAATTTCGTTGATCAATGGGAATGCAATAAATCGGGAAAGCTGTAATACAATCCAGATAATTAGTCCGAATAAAAATAGCTTTTCCCCGACCGTTAATGTACTTAATTTTCCATTGGCCACTAGGCTTATTCCTTTGATTACTGTCTTATGAGCAGTCGGTAGGCTTAAACCCGTTTATGCCGAGTTATTCCAAAGTAATACTGAATGACATTGGAGGATTCATGTCGTAGCCTTCAGCAATTTGAACTACTGCAACAGTATCCGAATCAATCCTGAGGCTCACTGAACTGTTAGAGCTGATAAAGCTGGTAATGTTATGCGGCTCAGAGAATGTCAGGTAGTACCTGTCAAATTTTCCAGCGGGGAAGACTTCAAAAATATTGACCCAAAACGGATCATCTGCAGCGGGAAGTAACGTAAAGTTAATCGAATTCGCATTTAAATCAATATTGTATAGCCCACTAATTCCACCAGCTACACCTGGTTGTGCGAGGGCCGTTGGAAATTCCGGCTCCGAATACGACAGCGTCGCAGATTCATCAAAGGCATCATCAGTTTGTCCAAAGAGGCTTGGAAACGAACCTTCAGTTCCACCCTCTTCCAAAGTATTTCTCAGCGTGATGTTCATCCCTTCAAGCAGTATATTTTCTGCGATATTGTTGTCGTCATCGCTGCTGCTGCAAGCCGAGAGAACTGCAACATTTAACGCGGCGACAAATAGAATTTTGTTAGTTCTCATAGTGTATCTCTGTGATTGAATAAGGCACTGACATAGCTGACGAAAGAGCCACGTCATCTCATGGCTTATTTTTGATAAAACGTATTTATTAACACTCATTTTCCGAATGAGTCCCGGAACTACCCAGGTTATTAATGACTTCCCGGAGTGTCGGTGTTACTCAGCAATGGTAATTAAGGTTCTGCTAAAAGATAATACGAGCCAGTTCGATTTATCTGTTCGAAATATTCGCATTATGTTCTGTCACTGAGGCGGATGGACCATCTTGTGCGCATGGTGGCAACAGGATATAATGACGTTGCGTCTTTCCTTAGCCCTGATTGATTAGTTGTAGTGTTTGATTGGGTGCACCATAAAAGCGGTGACGTTAAGATCATGTAATTGGACTGGCCATCAGGCACGGGCAAACACAATAGCCCACAATGGGCAAGTACTCTTTACCTGTAATTCTCAAAATTCCTGAATCTGTATGCTCTACGGAATAGCATATGCACTTGGTGCAGAGGCACCCAAGCTCACAACCTACTCCGTAATGTTTCTTCCAGCAGAGTCAAACACATGGCAGTGTTCAGCCTTGATAGCAAGACTACACTCATCGCCCGGATTAAAAATATACTCACCATCAAGCTTTGCGACTAAGCTTTGTTCATCTGCCAGCGCAAGATGAACAAACGATTCTCCACCCAGATGTTCAAACACACTTACCGAACCCTTGAAAGGCCCATTGTCACTGACCACTAAATGCTCCGGCCTTACACCAAGCTGTACCGGTCCGTCTTTAGCATTAAGAGTGCAGATGCTTTCCCCTTCCAGATTAACGCTACTGTCTTGCACATTGGCTTGCAGAAAATTCATCGCAGGAGAACCGATGAACGCTGCTACAAACGTATTCACGGGTTTTTTATATAACTCCAATGGTGTACCTACCTGCTCGACTCTTCCATCGCGAAGGACAACAATACGATCAGCCAGCGTCATTGCTTCAATCTGATCATGGGTGACATACACCATTGTGTTTCTCAATCGCTGATGTAACTTAAGAATTTCAATTCTCATGTGTACCCGCAAGGCAGCATCAAGATTCGACAAGGGCTCATCAAACAAAAACACATCTGGTTCCCGAACGATAGCCCGTCCAATAGCCACTCGCTGCCGTTGCCCACCGGAGAGCTCGCGTGGCTTTCGTTCCATCATCTCAGACAAACCGAGAATTTCAGAGGCATTATTAACCCGTTTGTCAATTTCCTGTTTCTCGATTCCAGCGTGCTTCAGTGCAAAACCAAGATTTCCCCTAACATCCTTATGTGGATAAAGCGCATAGGACTGAAAAACCATCGCAATACCACGGTTCGCCGGCGGCAAGTGATCAACCCGCTTATCGCCGATCGATATGGCACCATCGGTGAGTGTTTCCAGACCGGCGATCATGCGCAGCAATGTCGATTTACCACAACCACTTGGACCAACAAACACAATAAATTCGCCGTTATTAACGTCCAGACTCAAATCACGAATGACATCCACAGAGCCAAATGATTTATTGATGCCCTTTAGTGACAGAGTTGCCATGATTATCCTTTGACCGCACCGGCTGTGATACCGCGGATAAGTTGCTTTGAGAAAATGATGTACATCACCAGCACCGGCAGAATCGCCACCGACAATGCTGCCAAAACCGCCCCCCAGTTAACAGTGTACTGACCAATAAACTGTTGTACACCCAATGTCACGGTTCGTGTTTCTTCACCTGGCGAAAGTATCAGCGGAAACCATAAATCGTTCCATATTGGAATCATCGAGAACACGGCAACTGTTGCGATAACCGGACGTACTAGTGGTATGACAACTTCAAAAAATATTCGATACTCAGACAAGCCATCAATGCGCGCACTGTCTTTAATTTCCTTTGAAACTGAACGCAAAAATTCAGTGAATATAAAGATCGCGATAGGAAGACCTTGAGCTGTGTACACCAAGATCAAGGCTGTTAACGTGTTGGCCAACCCCAGATCAACAATCAATTGCAACAACGCAACTGTGCCTAACCTGATCGGTACCATGATGCCTAGAATAAGATAAAGACCGATAAGGGAATCACCAGGGAATCGATATTCTGAAAGCGCATGCGCCGCCATTGCTCCTAACAACAAAATGAGCACCAGGGAGACACAGGTAACAGTCAGGCTGTTGCCAAAGTACAACGGGAAGTCACTATTGTTGAGTACGCTGTCGTACCCCTTGCTTGAAAAGTTGTCACCCAAAGGTAAACCAGTAGGGTCTCGAAAAATCGCCTTCTTGGACTTGAAGCTATTGATGACAATTAAAGCGAGTGGAAACAATGCCAGCAGAGAATAGGCAATTAATACGGCGTGAATACCCGCGCTGGATAAGCGTTGCGTAATGAGCATCAGCTTTCATACCTCTGCAAACGACGCTGCACCCCAAACAGGTAAAGCGCAACTCCAATAAGGATGATAAAAAACAGTGCCGAGGCCACCGTTGCACCCATGTAAACATCACCAAGCTGTGCCTGAAAACCAAAAAATGTTCGAAACAAGAACGTACCCATAACATCGGTTGAATAGTCCGGGCCCGCAAGACCACCTTGTATTGAGTAAATCAAGTCGAAGCTGGCAGTGAAATTACCAATGTAAGTTAGAATGCCCACCAAGCCAAGCGATGGCAAAATCAATGGCAGTTTCACCTTCCAGAATATCCACCAACCGTTAAGGCCATCGATACGTGCAGCTTCAATGGTTTCTTCTGGCACATTTAGTAACGCTGCATAAAACAACATGAGAGGAATACCAACGTATTGCCAAATAGAGATCAGAGTGACCGTCACCAATGCCGAACTCTCCAAACCTAGCCACGGTTTAAAAAAGCTTCCAACCCCAAGAAAATTCATGAAAGCCGGAGTCACACCCCATAGTGGAGACAGTATCAACTGCCAGATAAAGCCGACAACAACCACGGATAGAAGTGTGGGCAGAAACAAGATGGTTCGATACACTGCTGCGCCTTTAAGCGTTGGCACGCTTAGCAATGCGGCTAGCGCAAGGGCAATCGGATTCTGAATTAGCATGTGCATCAAAAACAACAAGACATTATTTTTGAATGCGTTCCAAAACTGTTCGGCCCAATAAGGTTCCTGTATTAGTCTTGCGTAGTTTGCTAAGCCCTCAAATGTTGCACCGTTCTCATTAGCTTGAAACAGGGATAGACGGAGCGATTCAAGTATTGGGTAGATAGCGAAGATTGTGTAGATCAAAGTCGCGGGTGCCAAAAATACGAGGATATACCAGCGTATAGGACGGCGATGCGTCGGGCGTTCAGTGTTAGCCAAAGACTTCGTTCCTCTCCATACCATTAGAAGAAGGCATGAGTCAGCGATAGGTCACTATCGCTGACTCAGTCGAACTATCGAATTTAATCTTCTTACTAAAGTATCGAATGATGCTTACGGCTTGAACCAACCGTCAAGATTGGCCTGCGCTTCTTTAGCAGCATCTTCCGGAGTTTGGCTGCCATTGATAACATTAGCAGTTAATGTCCAAAGCTGGTTACCCAACGCAGGTTCACCACGCGACAATATTTGGTGCGCCAGTCGAATAGTGGGTTCACATTCACCCCGCATTGCTACAAATTCTTGCGCCAACGCATTTTCAACTTTAATGTCGTGTGTTGATAAAGAGAAGAAGCCTGGAGCAGCGTTCGTAAGAATTTCAGCAAACTCAGCTGATGTGGTCCATTCCAGAAACTTCATAACTGCTTCCTTGTTTTCCGTCGCCGCATTCATACCAATGCCAATATCGGTGTGGTCACTGATATAACACTTGCTATCGGCATCTTTTCTCGGTGGGGCAAATGCACCCAGCTCAAAATCGGCATTCTCTTGAAAGCCAGTGATCTCCCATGAACCGGTTGGGTAGATCGCCGCGCGCCCTAATGTAAACAGGTTTTGACTGTCGGTGTAGCCTTGAGCTTGATAACCATTGCCAAGATATGACGTCCACTTGGCCATCTGTTCAAAAACTTGTACATAGACATCATCGGTCAGTTTGGCATCGCCTGAAATTAACGCTAATCGACCCTCTTCACCAGCCCAATAGCTTGGACCCACGTTGGTATAACCCATGGTGGCCGCTTCCCATTGATCCTTTGTTCCCATTGCCATTGGGATGTAGGTTCCGTCTTCTTTTATCTTGTCCAGCACAGCGTAAAAATCGCTTTCCGTTTTTGGCACTTCAATTTCGAGTTCCGCAAACGCATCTTTGTTATACATAAAGCCATGAATGACCGATGCCATGGGAACGCAGAACTTTGCATCGCCTGAATCGGTTGACCACGCTGCTTTTGCTACATCCGAAAAATTTGACAAGCCGGCAATACTGCCGATTTCAGCCAGACTACCCGCTTCGTACATTGCCAACGCATTATCGAAAGGTCTGCAGGTAATGATATCTCCAGCGGTGCCGCCGGCAAGTCGGGCATTGAGTGCTGCGTTGTATTCGGTAGCAGTGGTAGGTTTGAATTGAACGTCTATATCCGGGTTCTGTGCTTCAAATACCGGTAAGATCAGGTCGTCCCATATCGCTTGATCTTCTGCACGCCAACTCTCAATTGAAATCACTGTTTGAGCGGCTGCGGTACCGGTTAGGCACATGCCAACTGCCAGTAACCCCGATCGCATTGCGTTTATCGCCATAAATCCCTCTCCTGATTAGTATTTCTTTTCTGGATTTTTATCGTATATGGAACTTAATCTATATACAATACCAATATGAGTGGCGTATAAAACGTAGTTAATTCAATTCGTTAAACCATTATGAATATAACTGTGGTTGTGGATGGCGGAGGCAGCGGCTGTCGATTAGGAGCATTCGATAACCACGGTTGCCTGTGCGCGACGGCGCAAGACGGGCCTGCGAGCTTATCGCTCGGTGAAGTGCAAGCATGGAAACACATTAGAAGTGGAATATGCTCGCTTGCCAAGCAACTCGGAGAACCTGCCGATTGGTTACCGACGCATTTATGCATGGGTCTGGCAGGTTCACTTCAACAATCACGTCGAGAACACTTTTTATCTTTAATGCCCAAATCAATCAAAGCCGTATTAACTACCGACGGACTCGGTCAACTGCTAGGCGCCGCAGATGGCCAAGCGGGTGCTTGTCTTTCCATTGGAACCGGAAGCGTATTGCATTGGCTTGATACATCGGGCAATTTCGACATGGCTGGCGGTTGGGGTTACCCTCTCGGTGACGAAGGCTCAGGTGCATGGTTGGGGGCACAATTAATTAACGCCTATCTTTGGCAACTGGATAGCCATCAGTCAAATGACAAAGCTGCACCTTTATTTCATGCTCTCGAACAGCATATTGGTAGAGACCCATCGGATGTGCAAAATTGGTCAACCTGCAAAACATCAACTGAACTTGCCAGTCTTGTACCGATGATTATATCAGCGGAAGAACAAGGCGATGTGTTGGCCAATACACTGTTAGCGCGTGGTACCGAGCAGTGCGAACGGTTACTCACGCTGGCACCTGACAACTTACCCATCTATATTGTTGGTGGCCTAGCTGATATTTATCGGCCAAGGTTTCAACCGAATATAGGCGCTCGAATTCAAAATCCAAAAGGAGATTCACTGAGTGGCTTGTATGCTTACTCGAAAATGCGCGCAGATAACTTATAGTCTAATCGCTTTACCTGAGCGTACACTTTCATCTGCCGCTATGCATATTTGTAGGGAAGTTACGGCGTCTCGCATATGGCGATCAAGATTTATATTTTCACGTATCGCTTTGAACATATAACTTTGCTCCCTGAAACAAAGCTCATCGTGCCCAGGCTCGTCGTCCATGAGTAAATCTTTATCCTCTTTAACGAATTCTCCGTGTTTATCGATTGTCGAAGAATGTACTCTGAGCAGTGATGTTTTAGTGTGCGTATCAAGATCGTCAGACTTTGCATTGGCATCAACAATAATAGATACGCTCCCCGAGGGCGACACGACGTCTTTCACGAAGTAAGCAGTCTCGGACATCATTGGCCCCCAACCTGCTTCATACCAGCCTAGCGACCCATCGGCGAATAGAATCTGGAAGTGCCCATAGTTGTACATGTCTTTGTCAATCTCATGACTAAGGCGCAAACCCATACCACGCACCTCTACCGGGTTTGCATCTGTTATCTGGCACATGACATCAACATAGTGCACGCCACAATCTACTATCGGCGGAGTGGTATCCATCAAGCGCTTGTGAGTCTCCCACGTAGGTCCACTGGACTGCTGATTCAGATTCATTCTAAAAACGTACGGTCCACCAAGTGCGCGCGCCTCATCAATCAGCTTTATCCATGAGGGATGGTGTCGCAAGATATAGCCAACCACCAATTTTCGGTCATTCGCTTTTGCACACGCAACTACTCGTTCCGCATCTGCTACGTTCGTTGCTAATGGCTTTTCGATAAATACGTGCGCGCCTGCTTCCAGTGCGTGTATGGCATAGTCCGCATGAGAGTCAGAATATGTACTGATACACGCAAGCTCGGGCCGCAACTCATCAAATGCCGTTTTAAAGTCGCTTAACATTGGGTATGCGCACAGCTCGTCAGGCAATTTTGGTTTGGAACGATTGACCAATCCGAGAACTGAAAATCCTTCGTGCGCACTGTAGGCTTTGGCATGGCTTATTCCCATATGCCCAATACCTGCCACTAAAACTGTAATAGGCTTATCGTTCTGCATTACTACAACTCATTTGGTTTTCCATTCGTGTTCATCCGGCTAGCGACATAGAACTTAGCGTAGCAGCATAATGTGAGAGAGGACCATAACAATGTATCTCATAGCTTCAAATAGTTCAGCATTTCTGAATAACTTTTGTTCGGGCTGTGACTAGGATTTTACCCTTCGCATCTCCGAATCAAAAACTGCGTCTAACATTACCTGTGCTGCAACCCGCTTGCCAGCCACCTCCAATTCATAATCTCCACTCAGCACATAATCCCGATCGATCACCTCACCGTTTCGAACATACCCAAGCCCAATCGATCGCCCTACTGTATGACCAAACCCTCCCGAACTTAACCACCCGCAGCGCTCACCGTTACGGAAAATTGTTTCGCGGCCGGATAAAATCACATCGGCATTCATCGTGAAGGTAGCAAGCATTTTCTTCACACCGGTTTCGCGATCACTAGCCACGGCATTGCGTCCTTTAAACGGTGTACAGGATGCCAAGTCCACCGCCCAGCCAAGCCCGGCTTCATCGGGTGTGTGATCAGGCCCGATATCAGACGACCATGCGCGATAGCCTTTTTCCAGTCGCAGGGTTTCTATCGCTCTGTAACCTGCATTGCGTAAACCATACCTGGCGCCAGCAGAATGAATGGCATCGTACACAGTTAGCGCTTGCTCAACGGGCACATGCAGCTCCCAGCCCAACTCACCAACGTAGGTAATGCGCAGCGCCAGTACCTGACAGCCAGCAATTCCCACTCGTTTTGCTGTGGCAAATGGGTGAGCGCTGTTACTGACATCATTGCTGGCCACTGATTCAAGTATGCGTCGCGCATTCGGACCAAATAATGAAAGAACGGCATTCGATGACGTCACATCGAACAATTGAGCATCCAGGCCTTCTGTTAGGTTGCGTTTAATCCAGTCGAAGTCATGCGTGGCAAAACCTGTCCCGGTCACAATATAGTATTCATCGGGCGCAGTTCGGGTGCAGGTCACATCACACTCAATGCCAGCCTTATCGTTTAACATCTGTGTGTAGATAATCGAACCTACCGGTTTTTCAACATTGTTGGCAGCTATCCATTGTAATGCGGCTTGTGCATCGTGGCCTTTTAATAGAAATTTGGCAAATGAGGTTTGATCAATAAGTACCGCTGACTCACGTGCAGCTTTGTGTTCGCGCGCCACCGCGTCATGCCAGTTGGGTTTATTGAAAGTATAAATATCGCGCGCTTGTTCTCCGGGTTCTGCAAACCAATTCGCTCGTTCCCAGCCAAGTTTTTCTCCGAACACCGCACCTACCTGTTTTAACCTGTCGTAAAGCGGCGATCGTCGGCAGGGCCGAGCACTCGTATGCTCTTCCGATGGCCAAGCCATGGTGTAGTGCTTGCCATATGCTTCCAGCGTTCGTGATCGAACCCAGTCAACATCTGCATGCGGTCGACCGAAGCGTCGAATGTCCACAGGCCATAGATCATACGGTGGTTGACCGTTCGCCACCCACTCGGCCAATGCCATACCCGCACCGCCTGCAGATGCAATACCAAACGCATTAAAGCCTGCACCCACATAAACGTTTTGCATTTCAGGCGCTTCACCCAGTATGAAATTACCATCAGGTGTGAAACTCTCGGGGCCATTGATTAACTGTTTGGCACCGACCGACTGCAGTTGCGGTACACGTGGCAATGCGAGTTCCATGAGTTGTTCAAAGTGATCGTAGTTCGATTCCAGCAGCTGAAATTCAAACGATTCAGGTATTCCGTTTTCAGCCCAAGGTATGCCATTGGGCTCATAGCCACCAAAAATCAAGCCACCTACCTCTTCTTTATAATAGGTCAAGCGATCAGGGTCGCGCAGTGTTGGCAAATTGGAAGGCACATTAAATGATTCAGTTACCATGTACTGGTGTTGAATTGAGACGAGTGGCACAGTCACACCAATGGTGCTTGCAAGCACCCGGGTCCATTGGCCGCAACACAACACAAGCTTTTCACAGCGCACATAACCCTTAGCCGTTCGAACACCTGTTACCGTTCCGTTCTCAGTCTGGATGTCTAGCACGGGAGTGTTTTCAAGCAATACTGCACCATCGCTTCGCGCTCCTTTGGCCAAAGCCTGGGTAATTTCTGCTGGGCTGGCCTGACCATCGGTGGGCAAAAAGGCTGCGCCCACCACATCGCTAATATCCATTAAAGGCCACAAGTCTTGCGCTTCCTTTGCGCTTATCAACTGCATATCCAAACCGAAGGAATGCGCCGTTGTGGCTTGTCGCCGTACTTCGGTCCAGCGTTCATTGTTGCAAGCCAAACGCAACCCACCATTCATTTTCCAGCCAGTTGCCAGACCCGTTTCGGCTTCCAGTTTGTTGTAAAGATCGATTGAATAACCGAGCAGCTGAGTGATGTTCGCGTTTGAGCGCAGTTGACCGACTAAGCCCGCAGCATGCCACGTAGAACCAGATGTGAGTTTGGCTTTTTCGAGCAACAGTACCTCATGTCCCATTTGTGCAAGGTGATAGGCCGTTGAGCAACCAATGATGCCACCACCAACGATGATTGTTTTAGAGGCTATCGGTAAAGTCATTCTGCACCTAAGTGTTACGGAAATCGTTCAAAGCGGTCGTCAGCCTGCTCATGTTCTCCGCTGTGTACGCTTTATAATCAAAATCGATTGTCGAATGCATTTCTGACACCATAGACCATAGTGTTTCGCGCATAAGGGATGTGCATTTCATGGCTTGGTAGGCTCGCCAGTGATCGTCAGCCGGTGTTTCAAAATACTGCACCAACATGTCGCGTTCTTGTGCTTCACTTAAACCGTTGTTACCAGCCAGGCCCGCCAGATCGAACAAGGGCGTATTGAACCCACCGTACTCCCAATCGATCAACCATAACCGGGAACCATCATCGAGAATGTTCGCTGCGAGCAGATCGCCATGCCCCACGACCAAAGACACAGGACCAGTCGCCAGCTCTAAGGCACTCAGTTCCTTTAGCAAGTCGGGTAACTTGCTTGCATGTACAGATTGCTCAGCTTTCAATAAGTTTGCATAGGTTCGATTTACCTGAAAGGGCCAAAACGCGAGTATTGGTGTTGTCAAATGCAACGCAAGGTCGGTGTGCGCTTTCCTGAGTAGCTCCACAATACATGGCAGAGTGTGCGAGTCGCGCACAGCCGCTTCACTTAATGTGTCTGCCTTGATGAAATCCAACACCAGCACACCGGGTTCGTGATAAAACACGCCTGGCGAGATTCCCGCTGACTCAGCCGCACGGCTTAATTCGAGCTCATTCCATCGCATAACTCCGTGCTCAGGAATATCTTCACCAATGCGAACCACGAATTGGCGCTCACCGTCGGTAACGCGAAGGTTCTGGTTTGTGATCCCGCCATTAATCGGCTGAACATCCGTTGGATTATTAAAGCAAGGCAATCGAGATGCTTTCAATACACCGGCTTCGATCATAAGCAATTCCAATACGCCTTAGCGCTTAATCATTTCATTTATTTCAATGAGATTCATCGATGGATCATAACAATACAGATGGCGCATACCGGGAATGGCAAAGGTACCTGTTAGCGAATATGGAATACCGGCCGCATCCAGGCGCTGGATAACAGCATCCAGATCATCAACCTGTAGCGCTACATGCCCTCCTATTGAAGGATTATGGTCTAAGTGGTTTTTACGGGCGAATTCCGGGTCTGGTTGTATCAAGTGTAAGCCTGCATTGTCGCCTTGACTCATACTTGTTGTTGGCATGATGGTCAGCTTGGAGGTATCTGCGCTGATGTGACCGACCTGCTCTGCCGGAGGAAAAACCCAACTGCCTTCCGACATACCGATAAGCTCAGTATAAAACCTGGCAGACGCCCGGACGTCATTGGCCGGGAGATTTACGTGATGAATGGTAACCATGGTGTCAAATCAATTAAGGCCTGAAATACCAACTTACCACGCTTCAGGCTGGTAAAACCCCACAAGCTCGCTGTACGAAACAATACCATCCTCCAATGTACCCTGCTCCCAACTCAAACGCTCTTGATTCCGGCATAAAACCGGTACGATATGTTTCGAACAACCTGCGCACTTAAGACTGAACTGGGCCAAATAGCACTGTTAGCACGTTATTCAGATTTAGGCCAAATAGCCGATTTATTAAGATATATCAGCAAATAACGCCAAAATTAAACCATGAGTACAGCCGCAACCATAAGTCTCGTGCGAGGCTTTAGTTTCCCGCTGCTAGGGGTAATTCTGTGTCTTTTCAGCACTATCGCTCAAGCGGTGACCTATTCAACAAAACAAGATGTGGTTGCCCTGTTAGACCAAAAAATGCGCGTCGATGGAATCCCGGGAATGTCATTTGCGGTTGTGCAACAGGGACAAATTGAGTGGACAGGGGCGCTTGGGCTTGCCAATGTGGAACATGTTACTAAGGCGCACGAAGATACCGTTTATCGGTCTGCATCAATAATTAAACCACTGACAGCGACTGCAAT
>CALJNA010000116.1 GCA_937981955.1 uncultured Granulosicoccaceae bacterium | reverse complement strand
AAAACTTTCTTCGCAATGTCTACTCCAACTCGGGTAATCTTGCTCATGGGCCTCTCCTTTACTTATTGAATGGATGTTTAGCGATTACCATTCTGGCGCATAGACGCCGATTATTAAAGATGAGGAGAGGTCCATCCCATAGCAGACATTCAAGCTATAAGTTGGTCTGGAATTAAAGAGAACAAATAATCAATTACGATTCTGACTCTAATTTAAAAATCAGATATCAAAGCATTGCTTTTAATTCTGATAGTTTTTTTCGGGAAACGGGGATCTTGATGCCGATATCTACCATTGCTACAAAGTGTCTTCGAGACTCGGTGGAAAGGCCAATTACTTTCTGTAAATTCACAATATAACTTCTGTGCAAACGGATAAAACCATATTTTGCAAGCTGGGATTCAAAATCATCCAAGGTAGTGTCAGACACAATGGTTTGCATCCGGTGTATTTCTTCTCCTAGCTGAGTCAGGTGTATCCGACGATAGCGTCCAATGCCTTCAATGTAACAAATATCCTGATGGTTTAGCACGCGTTTAGCATTGCCGTCTGATAACACCAGGCTATCACCGTCCTTTTTTTGCTGCTCTAACCCTTCAAGTACCAAACCCTCCTGATACAGAATTTTTCTAATACATTTATCAAGCAACGAAGGTCGCACTGGCTTTAACAGGTAATCAATCGCATTAGTGCCAAAGGCATCCAAGGCATATTGATCGTAAGCTGTTACAAATACCAACTGATGGTTAACATCTGCAGTTGCTGATGCCACGTCAAATCCATTCACTTCAGGCATTTCTATATCGAGAAAAACAATGTCTGGTTGTTGATCAACGATTGCATTGATAGCGGTTTCTCCATCCCCTATTTCATCAATAATGCTTAGCTCTTCAAAGGTTTCAATAACAGAGCGTAGATGAGCCCTCGCAGCAGGTTCATCGTCGATGATCATGACTCTCTTAGAAGGTATATTTAAATCAGTCATGCTTTACCCAACCCTCACTCAACTGCCCGAGCAGGCAAGCTTAATGTGAAAACACCACCTGATGCTGTAGACTTTAACTGGATATCATAATCATCCTCATAATGTAAGACCAAGGTTTTCCGCAAGATTCTCATGCCATTGCCTTCCACAATTTGAGTCTCATCAAAGGCTGGCCCAGAATCCCTCACCACAATAACCAGCCGCCCATTCACCAAACTGGTTTCCACGAGTATATGGGCTTTTGGAGCATAGGGTGCTACCGCGTATTTAACCGTATTCTCGATAACCGGTTGTAACAACAGCGCCGGAATTTGTAGAAGATTAGTACCTGAAACTAATTTTATATTAAAGCTCAAACGATCTTTAAAGCGTTTTTCTTGTAGCGTTAAATACAGGTTTACTAGCTTCATCTCCTCCGCCAGTGTGGTAAAGCTTTGTTGCGCCATATTAATATTTTTGCGCAACAAGTCTGCAAGGTCATACACTATTTCCTTGGCATTATCCGGGTCATTAGATATTTGTGTATTGATTAGATTAAGTGTATTAAATAAAAAGTGAGGGTTGCTTTGCGAGCGCAACATATTTAATTCTGTTTCCCTCAGCGCTAATGCCGTAGTAAATGAACGCTCCTGTTGAGTGAATATGCGAAAAACAATGAGATAAATTATAATTTCTAGAATAAAAAAAATACGAGGTCCTATGAGTGTTTGTGAAAGCTTCAGTGCCACCGGCCTGGAAAACAACCCCGAGAAGATAGCGGCAATACCAACAATAACCACCACATGCACAAAGAGCTGACGCCAAAACACTTCTGTCGACATGATTTTCGGAAAGTACCTATCCAGAATCTGTAAACCTAAGAATGACAAGCCAAATAGCAGCCAAAAATATATCGCGACGAACAATAACGTCTCGGCACTAGCAAGGCCAAGATCAATCAGGATGGTGGCCACTAACAGCACATTGGCTAAAGGCCAGACCAGCAGGAACACCCAGCGCTGAAACTTTTTCTGATCAAACCGGTAAGGCTGGTTTAGTGGTTTTGTGTCACTTAAAGCCATAATTTCTTAATAATGGTTATATCACTCACAACAACGGTAGATAATTTCATAATACGTTAGTTTGATTGAATGAAAGATGCGCCCCGTACACCTGATACAGGGATCAGTACAATCCATACAGCTATTTGCACACCTCATACACCCAGCCCTAGTAAGGCTCCCTACAGCTGATAGTTTACACACTGGGTTTTTGGCTATCGAAATAACCCGGCTTTATTGATGAATTGAGGTGTCGGGTGAAAGTTAGGGCGAAGTTTTTCTTAAATTGCGCAGTACTGTTAATGACTTGGCCACTGGCGGGGTGTAATGGAGGTGACAACAACGACACGACAGCACCAGTTATTAGCTTAAACGGTAATCCCAGCATTCGGGTGGTGTTTAACGCCGTCTTTGATGATATCGGGGCCGATGCCATAGACGATACCGGTGGTGAGTTAACCGTGTTAGTTGAAGGTAATGTCGATACGACCACACCCGGTTTCTACGAACTCACATACAGTGCAAGCGATGCCAACGGTAATACTTCTGAAGCAACCAGAACTGTCGAGGTGTTGGATGACCCACTTTTGAATGGCACCGTGAGCTTTCCTGCTCCACCAACTTCCTTCTTTTTTGACGGTGTTCTTATCGGCGCTGATTATTGGTCTGAACAACCAGAAATACTCTCTGCCGGCGTCGGGTTTTCTGATATTTTAGGTGTAGAGGCTACTGAGGTAACTGAAGGCCTAGCCAGAGAGGTTGGAGGCGCCTGGTCCTCAGATATCAGTTGCGACACGAATATAGGCAACTACACCACTGTTACAACGCAAGATCAAATTGCACGAGTTTATATTCAACAAACGCCGTACGGAGAGCTCAAGGATGATGCACTAGGCATCGATGGCTTACCCATTGTGTTTAGTTGGCCTGTTGATACCAGAACCATCAGTCTTACTGACTTTCAATTCACTTTGAATACAGGGGACATCGTCCGTCCTTTAGCAGCTAGTACTGCTCCTAACATTGAAGATAATGAGCGAAACATTGTGGTTGTGTTCGGTGAATTCGCAAACCGTCTACCTAGTAACGATCCGGACACACGCTTCCCTATAAGGCTTCTAATCGTTGAAGATGACACACCTTTACTTTTAGTGGGCCCCAATAATCAGGTGGTTAAAGCTGCGGGTATGATCTGGGAGACTTCCACCAGCCCCTATGATGAAAACAATGGTCCAAGGCTTGTCGGTGCCAAGCTTAACCGAATAGATGGCCCAATGGTTGGAGAGTCAGTCAGCGGCATTCCTAACCCTTTGGTGCGCCAGATGCTGGTTCCGAATAACGATGCGTCGGCCTTATATAATGAGGGCGATTTCATGATCAGAATTTTAACATCAGGCGGATTTTCTCCCGACGGTGTTAGCGGCGTAAAGCCCACAGACTTCGAAAGATATTTTCGAATCCATGCAATTGGTGAAGATGGAAATACTGTCGTTATCAACAAGGTTAATGAAGAATTTCAAGCCCAAGGTGGAACCTTAAGAGTGGTTGGATTATCTGACCTGGGGCAAGCTGAAGGCGGTTTAACGGCTTACGATGATTGTTACGGCGAAGACCGCGATAATTATATTGATATCATCCTGGTTGGTGACGAAGGTGCAGCTAGAAACATTACCCATGTGGAGATCCCAAGCCTAGAGGGCGGATACTCAGCGTTCTATAACCCCGGTGGCCCAGGCAGAACGCCATTTGAAGATGTAACATATACATCACCTGGTCCAGCAGATTTGGAGCCGGTAATTATTGCTCTAGATGACCCAATGCGAATCAATTACACCCCGAGTCAAAGTAATTAGTTCTATTCGTTTTTTGGGGCGGGCAGAGTAAATATTTATTTTACTCTGTCCCATTTATCTTCAAGGGAACATCAGTTTAAAGGTAGGATAGAATTCGTTTAGAAAAATCAATAAAGCTGGGCGAATCGAATATAAAATATATAGATTTTGTGTCCGCTTTTATTTGAATAAAGGCGACTATCAACTTCCGCTTCGGGCCGGTAGTTGCCCACCATGCTGAGCATAGCTAGTTATGGATCGTCCCCACAGCGGACCTGTACTATTGATACAGTTAAACAGCACGGGAGCTATTCATACAGTATCGTCCAGCTCAATAGAGATAGACTGCACCTGCATCATCTGCAGAATTGTCATTCTGATCACCGTTGATTTCAGTTGCCGAACTATTCTCATGGCTCGCCCCCACTGCTAGCGTATCGCCGTCGGCACTCAAGCTGACAGCGCCACCAAAGAAATCGCCATTATCCGTATTACCAGCTTTGACATAGACCTGCTGTTGCCAGAGTCCTTCGCTTCGTTTAAACACATAAACTGCCCCTGAGCTTTCGGCTGAATTATCACTCTGGTCAGCATCAATTCCAATCGCTAAACTGTCCTCCCCAGACGCCCCTACTGCTAGCGTATTGCCGTCGGCACTCAGGCTGACGGCGTTACCAAAGGCATCGCCATTATCAGTATTACTAGCTTTGACATAGGCCTGCTGTTGCCAGAGTCCTTCGCTTCGCATAAACACATAAACTGCCCCTGAGTTATCGGCTGAATTATCACTTTGGTCGGCATCAACTCCAGTCGCTGCGCTTTCCTCCCGCTCCGCACCCACGGCTAGTGTGTTGCCATCCGCACTCAGACTCAGTGCACCACCAAAACTATCCGATCCCGTAATGTCGGCTTTGATATAAGCCTCTTGTTGCCAACGCCCATCGCTTCGGATAAATACGTAAGCCGCTCCTGAGCCGCCAACGAAATTATCACTTTGTTCACCGTTTATACCAGTCGCCGCGCTGTTTTCATCTGCTGCCCCAACTGCTAACGTGCTCCCATCAGCACTCAGGCTTAGGGCACTACCAAAGAAATCGTATGCTCTCGTGCTACCGGCTTTGACATAGGCCTGCTGTTGCCACTGCCCGTCGCTTCGGGAAAATACATAAACCGCCCCAACAACATCCGCCGAATTATCACTTTGATCTCCATCGATCCCGGTTGCCAAACTGTCCTCACCTCCCGCAGCAACGGCCAGTGTGTTGCCATCTGCGCTGATATCTATAGTCATACCAAATCTATCAAACTCATCAGTATTACTGGCCTTCAGGTAAGCCTGCTGTTGCCACCGCTCACCGCTACGAACAAACACATAGGCAGCGCCAGAACTGAAGGCTAAAATTTCACTCCGTTCACTGTTGACACCTATCGCTGAATTGCTATCGCTGCTCTCCCCCACGGCTAGTGTGTTGCCATCAGCACTCAGACTAAGTGCGGCACCAAAACTATCGGGGCTCGTATTACCATCTTCAAGGTAAGCCTGCTGTTGCCAGAACTCACCGCTTCGGACAAACACATAGACAGCACCCACATTAGGGCCCGAACCAATAGTCTCACCTGGTGCTCCAACCGCCAATGTGGTTCCATCTGCACTCAGACTTACAGCAGTACCAAAGCGATCTTTTTCTCCCGTGTTACTGGCTTTTATATAACCAATGGTACCATCCAAGGTACCAGTCACCGATTCAACATTAGAGTCTGCACACCCTTGGTCATTACAGGATTGCACAAAGTACTGCGCATTGACTCGAGAATAGAGCGCTATGCGCAGATCAAAACTGACGGTACTCGCATCGAGCTGTCCACTGATTTCACTAAAGCCTGATACACCGTCCGGGTTTTCGAACACTCGGTAATGCGAAGCATTGGGTGTGGTTTGCCAGGTAATGCGAAGTGTTTTATCCGGCACCGGTTCAATGGCGACTTGAACTGGTACCGGAACATCATCGCCCTCGGGGTTTCTACCCGCGATTAATTCATCCAGGTTACTAACACCATCATTGTCGTTGTCCCAACGATCAGTGTTGAATTGATAAGCATTTACTTGAAATTTTTCCGAAGGACCTGTTCCCGTTCTGAAAGTGCTTTCAAAACTGCCCAGTGTGATTGCACCATTGCGATCAGCAAATGTCACCACCAGAGGGTTTTCTGTGCCAGCAGGAAACATTTCAGTGACAGCCCAATTTTCATCTTGTACCCAGGCAGCCGTCGTATTGATATCTCCCCAAGTCAATCGAACCTGCAGTTCATCTGATATATAATTTGGAACGTTTATATCGAAGTCAACACGGATAGTTGCTGGTGATGATGGTTCCGTTTCAACAGTGGAGGGTTGAGCAATTACTGGAGGCGCATCAGATTCTGTGGATTCACTTTCTTCGTCAGCATTTGCCAACGCTGAAACCCCATTCATGTTGGTTGTATTGGACACATCATTCAATGCTCCGCTATTAACATTTGCGGTAACTGCCGTTGATTCACCGCCAGTCCCAATCTCTCCAGAACCGGAACCAGATGTTCCCGAGCAACCATAGATTGCCACTGTACAAATACACGCTAACACGGCCTTGCGGATAGATTGGACGTAGTCTAATTTATCGGATTTCATCGCATTGCCTTTGGCGTGGTTTTTTTAGCTTGAGTGGGAGTAAACCGGTTACCCGTGAGGTTGACTACCAGTAACGATTATTACGATATCAAAATGCGAATAATGATTCTGGTAAAACGACCATTGTTTACACCAATGTCACTATCGTGGTGTTCAGCGTGTAATTTTTTTGACAAAACGGCTGAGTTGGGAAAGGATAAGATAAATCTTATTGTCGGCTTTGGGCCGCTTAGAGACTATATCAGAATACTAATCCGAGACAGTCTGAGTGCTCGCATTGCAGTCCAAGTGTAACGTTGAAATCGTGCTACGACAGAATGACTTGGTAGTTAGACCGCCACAGTCGCTTGGTAATGACACTTATACACATGATTATCACTCAATAATATTGTTATTCGCGTTCCTCCTAACTGACAGATCTTCTACGAGCGGTTCGCGACCTCCACGCAATATAGAATTTCCTTCATATATAGTGCGCTGATCGATAGGCTCAGGGTTTAACCAATCCGATTCTTTCATTTGACCACTTTGACCATAAGCACTGAGTGCGTTTTGATAACAGGCCAATCGAACCATTTCCTTGGGAATACCTCGCTCAAGCGCAAGTTTGGCAGTTTTCGCAACACCCAATGGCTCTGAAATACCCCAGTCACATGCAGAATCTACAATGATATTCTTCGCACCATATTGTTCTAGAATATCGACCATTCTGCTGTTGCCCATTTTTGTTGATGGGTATATCGAGAATGCGGCCCAATAGCCCCGATCTAAAACTTCTTTCACAGTCTCTTCATTGTTATGATCAATAACAATCATACTGGGATCCAATCCGTGTTCTTCGCAGACGTCCATTGAACGCGAAGTGCCTCGTTTTTTATCACGGTGAGGCGTATGAACCATGACAGGCAACTCTAATTCTTTTGCCAGTTCCAATTGCTGACGAAAGTAACGATCTTCCAGTTCGGTTTGTTCGTCATAGCCTATTTCACCGATCGCAACCACGCCCTCTTTCAATGCAAAGCCGGGGAGTATGTCCATTACAGCCTCTGCGAGCTCTTCGTTGTTAGCCTCTTTAGAATTCAACCCAACGGTACAATAGTGTCTAATTCCAAACTGCCCCGCACGGAATCGTTCAAACCCTACAATGGAAGATAGGTAGTCAATATAGGAGCCAACGTTTGTGCGTGGCTGCCCTAACCAGAATGCTGGTTCGATCAATGCCACAATGCCAGATGCCGCCATTGCCTCATAATCATCAGTGGTGCGCGATATCATGTGTGTGTGAGGGTCAATCAGCATCATTTTTTAGTCTTCTTCGGTATCTTGAGTAACGTACCGAGCCGGTTCATTACATGTGGATTTGGTCCCACGTTAGCATTCCTGAGGATATTTTTATAGCCAATTCCGGATGATCAGCGATGATTTTCTTTGCATTTTCATCGGGGCTTTGACTCAGAGCTAACACAGCAGATTGACGTTCCATCAAGTTTTGAGATCCTGCGACTTTTGCCAGATCATCTAGCATCCTACCTTGCGCAAATGGCCCAACACAGCGCCATAGTTGTGCAGATACTGCTCGTTTCGCGGCCCAGCGTTCATGCGCGTAGTCAACGAGCATGGTTGCGAGTTCAGCGTTAGCTCGTTGATCTAGCCCAACAATGGGTGTGAGCGAACTATCAATGAACAAGGCTTTTAGTACCATGTGGTTCCAACGGTTTTGATCAAATTTATCGCAGGGATAAGGATTTTTATGTGCAATTGTTTCGAATACAGCTTTTATATTTGTTCGGAGTCCTTCGCCAATTTGGTAGTCAAGCATCTCGCTGTCAGGGTAAAGAAACACACCGCTGTATAGAGCAATAGATTCTGATAAATCAGCGGTCTTACATAGATTACTGAACAAAGCTCCAAAGGAACCCTCATCGAATTCAGATCTAAGGCGTAATGCAAGTATCCTGGCTGTCGTGCCGATACTCCAATCCGTAGGCTCCCATCCGGAATGTAGCGTGTTTGCTGTGGCCAGCTCTTGTTGGGTTAGTGATAAGTCTGCACGCGCAAGTTTTCTTGGTATAAGGCCTAAAGTTATAACGAGATCCCTGTCTGCGTTATTGTCTCGAATCAGGTTTAATCGCTTTTCTAACCAATGCCAGTCTGATGCAGGAAGTCTTTCAATCAGCCAGGATTCCAGGATTTTTACGATATTTGATTCTGCTTTTTTCATTTCAGAGTCTAAGCGAATTTTTGGACTTACACAGCTCGTAGCTCGCCGGCTTGATCTTGACGGTTTTTTAGATACATTAAACTATCTACCATCTGATTCTCATTGATTGTATTCACTTCTATCCCGGTTCCGACCGACGATAAAAGAGTAATTGTCAGATCACCGCCCAAATGCTCTCGAAAATCAACCAGGCCTTGTAACAAAATATGGCTATTGGCATCGTTCTTATTATCAATTACCGGGTTCCATAGATTGAAACCCAATTTTTCCAATAAGGAACAAACACGATCTGCCTCACTCATTGGCAGTAAGCCACTAAGAGAGGAATAATAGGTATCAATAGCCATTCCAATTGCGACGGCTTCACCATGCCGAATTGCGTAATTTGTCATCGTTTCTAATTTGTGCGCTGCCCAATGCCCAAAATCTAGAGGTCTTGCACTGCCGTTTTCGAACGGGTCTCCACCACTACCAATTTGATACATATGTAATTCAGCACAACGTCGTATCATGTATTGAACCGCCTCATGATCGAAATTTGAAAGCGCTTCCGAGTTATCTTCAAGCCAAACGTAAAATGCATAATCTCGAATCAAGGCAACTTTGACAGCTTCCGCCATTCCAGATACTTTTTCACGGTCTGGTAAATAACGAATGAAGTTGTAGTCATTGATAACGGCATAAGGTGGTGCAAAGGTACCAAAATAATTCTTTTGGCCAAATTGATTAATCCCGTTTTTAACGCCAACGCCTGAATCATTCTGTGCCAGCACGGTTGTGGGTATCCGTATGTGCCTGATCCCTCGATGGGCAGTAGCTGCGACTAACCCCACCACGTCTAATAGTGCCCCTCCTCCAATGCCAACCAGGAAAGAATGCCGATCGATGTGGTTTTCAAAAACGCGTCGCTGAATTGACTGCAAGAGTTGAGCATCAGATTTAAGCGACTCGCCGGATTGAATTACTATAGGTTCGGTAACCAGTGCTAAATATTTTTCATGAACAATAAAGAAACGATTAATCTCATCAATAAGCGTTTCTCTCGCTTCGACAACTCCGCTATCTATGAACAATATAAGCTTGTGGCGTTTAGTTGGTTCTAGTTTTGCGCAAATTTGGGGTAGCAAATTGTTTTCAGGGTTAAACAGGTCTGTGGTGAAGCAAACCGGGAACTCGTAGGGTACAGAAAACCGCTGCCACGCTATTTGCGTCTGATTATGTTCGTGGGCTAGTTGATCCGACATTTCAACGTGCTGGTCTTCATATGCTGAATTTACCCGTGCAATTCAGATTTTAGCGTGAGAATTGCAGGTCTGAGAATGCGAAAAGTGCGCTACTTTTTTACAACCTGTTAGTGAGAATAGGCCTATACAGGACGGGGTTCAATCAATTCGTTAATAATAGAACAATTGCAGGGGATATGTTTTTTCGCCTTGCTGATATGCTGTTTTAGCACTACTAATGCTCTCTTTTTCCGCAGAAACGACGTTCGTCGTTTGTCGAACCCTGGGTTCAAATCCCTCTCTCGGTGAGCGTTTTGGTTTTGTTTAAGGGTATTGTGCGAGTTGAGCTTTGTTCGGAGTTTGAATGGCGGAGAGAGAGGGATAGACTCGGCTTGCCTCGGGGCTTCGCCCCAACGCGGTGAAACCGCGTTGCCCAAACGACGTTCGTCGTTTGTCGAACCCTGGGTTCAAATCCCTCTCTCGGTGAGCGTTTTGGTTTTGTTTAAGGGTATTGTGCGAGTTGAGCTTTGTTCGGAGTTTGAATG
>CALJNA010000115.1 GCA_937981955.1 uncultured Granulosicoccaceae bacterium | reverse complement strand
AGAACCATGCTATTAACACCCCAGCTCGTTGCCAGCATGCCTCCGGGGCGCGCCAATGTGTAAACCCGACGACCCACCGCAACAGCGAAAGCCACAGCAGCGCTCTGCATCGATGTGACGCGTTGTGCAACAGATGACACGATAGAAGGCATTAGACCGGGCGCCAATTTTCGGTAAACCCAGTCACTATCGAGATTTACTCCACGCACCTCTGGTGGGTGCAATCCTTTTCGCATAAGAAACACGAAAGCCAGCAACGCAAAACACAGTAGCTGCATCTGCGCTAGTACGTGACTAACGGTATAAGGTTTGTAATCAACTTCATAGGGTAACAAAGCATACAATGCCCCCGGGAATACGCCGATTAACACACAAAGCACCGCTGTGATGATCATTGCGATTCGCATGTGTATGGGCGCTTCAGCTGGCCGCTTACCACTATCGTGCGCAAAGAAAGTAAAGTAAGGAATTTTGATACCGGAATGACTTAGTACCCCCGCTGATGCTACGACTAAAGCAAACCAAACCAGGTAATAACCATTACTCACAGACGCGTCGAGAATTAAAGACTTGGAGACAAATCCGCTGAATAGTGGGAACGCCGAAATCGAAGCGGCACCGACCAGGCAGCACACCATAGTCACCGGCATGGTTTTATACAACCCACCTAACTCCGATGCCTTTGATGTGCCAGTGCGATACAGCACAGCACCAACACTCATAAACAATAAGGCTTTATATAAAATATGGCAGAACGCATGTGCAGCTGTGCCGTTCAAAGCCATTTCGGTTCCGACACCCACACCGACCACCATAAAGCCGAGCTGGTTGTTCAGGCTATAGGCGAGAACTCGTCGCAAATCGTTTTCAATCTCAGCAAAGAAGATCGGGAACAGTGTCATGATAGCCCCGATATAGATCAGGATTTCGGTACCGGCATAACCACGTGCCAGTGCATAAACCGCCATTTTGGTTGTGAACGCCGACAGCACCACCGTTCCGGTGACGGTTGCCGCCGGATAGGAGTCCTGCAACCAGTTGTGCATAAGCGGGAAAGCACACTTGATTCCAAAGCCAATGAAAATCAACCACGTCCCCAAACTGACCAGACCCAAATGATCAAATGCAATCGAACCGGTATCATTGTAGTGCAACAGCAAACCTGCCAGCAGTAACACACCGGAGAGCACCTGGATTATCAGATAACGCATACCCGTGGCATAGGATGCCGGCGTTCTTCTGGCCCAAATCAGAAACACAGAAGCAACAGCGGTTGCTTCCCAGTATAAAAACAGGCTGATTAAATCACCGGCCAGCACACCACCGATGGCGGAGCCTGCGTAAACCAAGGTTGCAACCTGCTGAATGGTGTCCCGTACATGCCAGGCATAAATTCCGGATAAGAACGCTGCGATAGAGAAAATTATGCTAAATATCAACGACAACTTATCGACCCGCATAAAAGTCAATTCAAAACCCAGCGCTTCCACATTCACATGGTTACCGGTGGAAAAACTCAACAGCGACAGTAAACCCAGAAAAGGAACAACCAATAGCAAGATGGCACGGTGCCGGCTGCCAAGTAGCGGGCACAGCAGCGCTGCATAGAGATACAGAAACGGAGGCGCTAACAAACTCATGAGGGCTTGCCCGAATCGTCATTCGATGCACGCGTGCTTGCGTTATTCACACCATCGGCTTGTTGCGCAGCTTGCTCCAGTAGCTCCGTATGACTCTGCGTATCAAGCCCCTGCTGCGGGTACTCCTCGGCATCGACACTGTATGGAGAGTAGTACTGTTCATTGCGCAATATCAGTTTTCGTAATTGCTTGGCACCAAGCACAATAAGCGTAAAAGCCCCGAAGCCAACAACCGCGTAAAAACCAGGAAGGCCCTCACCGGGAGCATAAGCATGTCGGTGCACGATGAAATCGAGTACGAACAGCACAAGGCACAATATACCCAGACCAAGGATAACCCGTTCAACCGCATCGGTAGAATCTGCCCACAGGAATCGTTTGGCAAGTTGTGGCAGCTGCCTGTTTTCGGCGTCGTTTTGTTGAGATGTTTTATCAGACATTGTCATCGCCACTGAATAAGACCGAGTAAATTAATCAACGGCTGCGGAAAGAAAAACAGCAAGATACACACAGTAGTAGTGAGCCCTATCGCCCAAAGCGATGGAAACGGTGCTTCAGTCCATCCTTCGGTCACCGGTTCTTTGGCAGGCTTGAAAAAAGCGCGCAGCGGAATAGGTAAAAGATAAGCAATATTGAGCAAAGTACTTAGCATGAGTACCGCAATCCAGAACGCGTTGCCCGCTTCAAGCGAGCCGCCTGCAATCAGTAATTTACTCCAGACCCCCGACGCAGGCGGTAAACCGATAATGCCCAGCGCGCCGATAAAAAAGCAAAACATGGTTATTGGCATACGCCGTCCCATACCATCAAGATCTGATATTTGCGTTTTATGAAGTGACACCATAATTGCCCCGGCACAAAAGAACAAAGTGATTTTGCCAAAAGCATGCATCACGATGTGTAAAGCTCCACCGGTAACCGACATGGTGGTTGCCAGCAAGGCTGCCATAACAATATAAGAGAGCTGACTAATCGTTGAGTACGCAAGACGCGCTTTCAAGTTGTCTTTAGTGAACGCGATAAGCGAGCTGGCAATAACAGTGAATGCAACAATCGGCAGCACATACCCCGCCACACCGGTTGTCGAAATCATATCAATGCCAAATGTGTAAGTAACCACTTTAAGAATGGTGAACACACCGGTTTTCACTACCGCAACGGCGTGTAACAAGGCACTGACTGGGGTAGGTGCAACCATCGCTGCCGGTAGCCAGCGATGCATCGGCATAACGGCCGCTTTACCGACGCCAAAAACACACAAGGCAAGCAGGACGGCAATGGATGCTTTACTCATGCCGGCATCTGACAAAATACCACCAGCTTTAAAATCCAGCGTGCCGGCTGCGGTCGCAATCCAGATAATTGCTGGCAAGAACAGACCAATAGACCCGCACATCAATAACAATAAGTACAACCGCCCTGCTTTACGAGAGGCATCATTGCCTGCATGCGTTACCAGAGGAAACGTGCTAAGAGTGATCGCTTCATAGGCAACAAACAGCGTGAGTAAGTTATCTGCGTAGGCTGCAGCCATGACACAAGCAATGGCCAATGCGAAGCAGCAATAGAATCGTGTCTGATTCTTCTCATCGTGGCCACGCATGTAACCAATACTGTATACCGTAGTTACCACCCACAGAAAGCTTGCCAGCAGACCAAACATAACCCCCATTGGTTCTGCACTAAGCCGTAGTGAGAAGTTGGCCAACAATGAAAGCTCGCCACTTTCTACCACCTTGCCGGAAACCACAGCGGAGTAGATTCGATCGTTAATGGCCAGCAGTGCAATACCCGCCAGAATGATCGACGCTTCTCTTAAATTTCGGCGACTTTCACCAAAGAATATGATGAACGGAATAACCACCAGAGGTGGTACTAGTGTCCACAACGGATTCATTGGTAACCACCGAGCAATGCTGCAGCCGCTTCACTTGCAACAGCGAGTGTTGTGCTACCCGACACGCCAAACCAAATACTGATACCGATCAGCACATACATTGGAATCAGCATCATCATGGGTGCTTCATGGCGTCCTACCGGTTCCGGTGTACTATTTCGGGATTTTCTGAACAGCATTATTTCGACAACACGTCCGATGTAGACGATGGCAAACAACGAGCTGAGTAATACCAATGCACCAATCATCCACCAACCACGCTCCATAGAAGCACTGATAAGTGAAAATTTACTGACAAACCCAACCGTTAAAGGCACACCGATAAGACCGAGTCCGGAGAGAATGAACGCAGTGACGGTCAGGGGCATTTTGTGGAACAGATTATCGAGACTATTGCTGTGGGTGTGCCCAACGCGGTACAAAATACAGCCGACCGACATAAACAACACGGTTTTGATAATGCCATGGTTAATAATATGGACAATGCCGGCGGTAAGTCCGGATTGGGAGGCAAGACAGAATGCCGCAATGATGTAGCCAATCTGCGCAACACTGGAATAGGCCAGCATGCGACGTAAATCAGTTTGAAATATGGCCACCAGTGACAGCATGAGAAAGCCCGCCACCGCTGCAGGTAACAATACAACGTTCAAAAACATTGAACCGAAGCTGTAACCCGGACCAAAAATGCTGAAGAAGAATCGCAGCAGTACATACAGTGACACTTTTGTAGCCGTGCCAGCAAGAAATGCAGTGACTGCCACTGGAGAATGCTGGTAGGCGTTAGCCAGCCACCCATGTAGTGGGAATACTGCGGACTTGATCATCAAACCAATGGTCAGGAAACTGAACGCAACCAACACCGCTCTTTGCGACTCTGCATCGGGTATTCGCTGGGCAAGATCAACCATATTCAACGCACCAGTAGCGGCATATAAAAACCCGATACCGATAAGAATAAATGACGCGCCTATACTGCCCATGATCAGGTAGCGAAAGCTGGCAAACAGTGCGCGCTTGTCATTACCAAAAGCAATCAGCATGTACATCGACAGGGACGAGATTTCCAGAAATACAAACACGTTGAATGCATCGCCGGTAATGCATATACCCAACAGACCGGTTAAACACAACATCCAGGCAGCATAAAATAAATAATGTTTGGCGCTCTGTACGGATTTGTTAACGCTTCGATAAGCGTAAACCAGCACGACGCAACTGATAAATGACACCAGCAACAGCATGGTGGCGTTCATCATGTCAACGTAATATTCGATTCCTGTTGGCGCGGCCCACCCACCCAGTGCATACCGAATTACTCCATCGTCCCGGACTTGCCAGAACATTCCCCATGCACTGAGAACGGCAAGAAAATTGGCACACAGCGCTATGACCCAGCACGCCAGCGGACGTCTTGCCAGCACGCACAAAGGCGCTGCAAGCATGGGAAGAACAATGGTTAACGCAGGAAGCTGATCAGCTATCACGAATCGTGCTCCAGCGCCTCAATAGCCTTGATTTCATCTTCTTCAATAGTCTTGTATTGCTCGAAGATGCGAACAATAAGCGCAAGCCCAACGGCCGTTGTTGCAACGCCCACGACAATAGCGGTGAGAATAAGCACGTGTGGCAAGGGATTGGAGTAAAGCTCGATTCCGTCTTCGAGTATCGGAGCTGTTCCACCATGAACTTTACCCATGGTGATGTACATATAGAAAATGGATGTTTGAAACACACCAAGACCGATCATTTTCTTGATCAGGTTATAGCGAGCAATCATGATATACAGGCCCGCCATCATGAGAACAATGACGACCCAGTAGTTGTATAAGCCAAGCACTTGCATCAACGTTTACTCGCAAAACTGTAGAACAAACTGATCATAACTGCGGTAACGGTGACCCCTACACCCAGTTCGACGGCGAATATGCCCCAGTGCTGACCGTGTTTTCCATCGTGCGCAAAAACGTTGTAGTCAAGTAAGTTTCCGCCCAACAGCATGCTGTATATCCCGGTGCCAAGATAAATTAAAACGCCCAATGCCATCAAAATACGCAAAGCTGTTGGTGTGATGACTTGTCGAGTACGCTGCAATCCGAAAATAAGTCCATGCAAAATGAACGCGGAAGCGAAAATGACACCAGCCTGGAACCCACCACCAGGACCGTAGTCGCCGTGGAATTGCACATACAAGGCAAACAACATAACAAACGGGATGATGAGCTTTGTTACAATTTGCAGAACACGATGTCGCTGCCTTTCATACAGTTTCATGATGTGCGCTCCGAATCATTTTTCGGTAATGCTGGCACATCACCCGGAGCGTCATCAGGTGTCTCGTCTTCCGGTCGGCGCCTGATCAATCCGAGCAAACTCAACACGGCAATGCCGGCCGTAAACACAACAACCGTTTCACCAAGTGTGTCGTAGCCTCGATAACTGGCCAGCACAGATGTCACCGCGTTTGGCATGCCGGTTTCATCCATGGATGTATACAAGTAATGCTGGGTCAATTCCGGATGCGTTTGCGCAGGCGATTGCGGGTCGCCGTAGTACGGCATATCCAATGTGCCGTAAATGAGCAGCGCACCAGTTAATACAACAAAGACAACGGCTACAAGCGAATCGTGTCCTCGCGGTTTTTGTTCATGTCGCGTGAACGACAAAGCGCCGAGAAACAGAATTGTGGAAATACCACAGCCCACAGCTGCTTCGGTGAACGCCACATCAACCGCATCCATAACAACAAATACGCCCGCAGCAACCAGGCTATACATGCCAAGTAAAATGATGGCCGCGAGTAAATCGCGCAGTACGATAATGCCAACCACAATGGCAACAAGAAAAGTCAGTAATACAACAGTTACCAATAACTCCATGATTATTTCTTCTCTGGTCTTGAACGGGCCAGTTTTTGTGCGGTTTCCGGTGAATCCAGAATTGGCTTACCTTTTTCATCCAAAGGCACATACCCGGAAAGCAGTGCGGTTTTAGCCAGCGCGTGCGATGCAGTGGGTGCCGTAAACAAAGTAAAAAAAAGAATTAGCACCACTTTAATGGCCGCCATGGGGTTATCGAACACAAATAGCGCCTGCAATAGTAATCCCAGCACAATAAAAATCGCGCCACCGGTATCGGTAACGCTGGCGGCATGCAATCTGGTGTACAAATCGGGCATGCGCAAAAGTCCGATTCCACCGCTAACGATAAACACGCATCCTATGGCGATAAATACCCAGGATACTAACCATATAAGCCAGTCAAACATCAGAAATCATCTTCCTGGTATGCGCCACTGCCCAGATCGTCGTATTCAAAAAACTTCAAAACCGCAATGGTGCCAATATAGTTAATCAACGAGTAAACCAAAGCGATATCAACAAAATCCGGACGCCCGGTAAGAAAACCAAACACAGCGATCAGAAGCACCGTTTTGGTGCCAAAAGAATTTACCGCGAGAATGCGATCAAAAATGGTCGGGCCCATCAAAGCTCGAATCAAAGTGAGCAGCATGGTGACCAGCAGTGCAAGCGTAATAACAACAAACATTACGGCGGTGGCTCCAGCGGTTCAAAATGAGGTTCGACATCTCTGATACGCGCCGCCATTTCTCCTTCTTCCAGTTCGTGCAAGCTGTCTTCGTGTAATGCGTGCACGAGGATATCGCCATCGGGTGTGAAGTTGATGGCTGTGGTCCCTGGCGTCAATGTGATTGAATTCGCGTAGATGGCCCTACCCATATCGGAGTTAGGTGTAGCCGACACCCTGCGCAACGTCGGTCTAATGTCCACTTCTTTGGCCATTATTCGACGAACCACGTCAATGTTCGACAGTAATATCTGCCAGGCAAGCCAGCGCCAGTAGTCGAATATGTGGAAAAACCGGAAATAAATAGGCTGACCGCGATGAGTCAACACTCCCATACGCTTCGACAGCCAAACCACCAGACCAACCGACAAAACTCCCAGAATGAGCAACTGCGCCTTGAACATGCCGGACAGCAATAGCCAAAGCACGGCCATGGTGATGATAAGTCTTATTGTCAGCATCATTGTGATTGTATTTTTTTAGCTTTTCTGACTTCGCTTAACTGAGGTATTGTCTCAACATTCGTGCCGCGCAGGCATTGCCCACTTGGCTAGTGCCGCAGCTGTGGCTGCCACGAACGCTCTGCATACTCTTGTGCAACTGCGCACAGATAGATTCGCCTCCATCAGTCACATTATTTTACCATGTTTGCCTGGCGTGCCGCTGCGATATGAATCATGCCTCATTAACCGAAATTCATCATTAAAACCGTTAAATTGCAGATAGTTGCGGTACTTATACCCCTTCAATGTTGTGGGCCTCTGTTAAACTCGCGCTCAGTCTGAATCGGCCGGTGTCCCGGTCGGTCAGCACTTGCGAATCCGGTTAGGTGTTAATAGGTCAAGAATGAAAAAATCATTAATCGCATTGCTACTGCTGAGCGCGCTTGGCGCGGTGGCTTGCTCGAGTGATGTCAAAGGCCCGATCACGGCCAGCAACACGACGGCAGGCTCAGAAGGCAACACCAGTGGCGGCACAACCACGGGCGGTAGCGGAACCCCGGCTGGCGCTGCCAGTAATGGCCTGTACAGTCTTAATCTGTCGAACGACAACACCATTCTGATTGAAGGCTCTGAGGTCACGATCAATGTTCAGGTGGCCAGAGGCGACGGACACACCAGACAAATCAATCTCGCTGTTGAAGGACAAACGCAAGCTGATGTTGCCGATCTTAGCTGGCAATTTTCCGACACACAGCTAACCGGAGCCGAAAACTCAGCCAATCTGACCTTTGCCATGAATATTGGTCCGTTGCCCATTCAAAGGCAAAACAGAACGTTGCGCATTCTCGGTACCGACGGCAATAGCCAAACGATAGTGGCTGTGCTGAATCTGGAGATAGCGCCCACACCACGCGCAGATGTCTACCTGCTCGTTGGTCAAAGCAACATGGTTGGATTCAGCGAAGATTTTGCAAAAGCATCCGATCCTGGTGAACCGGATGCACCGAACAACCGAATCCAGCAGTTAAACGTCTCCGGAAATGGTGTGGAGAACTTCAGCACGCGCGCATCGTTTATCAACGAAAATGAAATTGCTGTACCGGGTCAGCTACTTACCGTTGCCCTGGATCCACTTCACGATGGTTATGACAACCGCATCGAGGGGAAGGAAGGACAACGAATTGGCCTGGGTTTGTCGTTTGCCAAACGCGCCCTAAATGATACGCAAAGCACGATCTATCTTGTGCCGGCAGCCTGGTCGAATACCGGGTTCTGCAGACGCGACAGAGCTGACTATGAAGGTGAACTCGGCTGGAACGCGCGCGCTACAACAAACCCTGCTTTAAGTGGCACCTTGCTCCACGATCGCGCAATTGCCCGAGCCAATCTTGCTCTGCGCGAAACCGGAGGCATACTTCGCGGCATTCTCTGGCATCAGGGTGAAGCTGATTCAGACAATATGGATTGTGCTTTGCTTTACGAGCAAAACATTCGCTCGCTGGTTGCATCACTTCGCACCAACATTAATCAGGATGCACGCGGAGCTATTGCTCGAGGTGCCAATGCCAATGTGCCATTCGTACTCGGAACCATGTCGAAGGGCCCTCCCTACGATTTTCAGCCTGAACCAAAGCAGATTGTGGATGGGGTGCATCGAAATATTCAGAATATCGTTCCTCACTCAGCCTTTGTCGATGCCGATAACCTGGTGCCTCCCGCCTACCCTTGTGGTGAAGGCGATTGCATCCACTTCGGCTCAACATCCTTGCGGGAAATGGGGTCCAGTTACTACGATTTTCTCCGCAGGGCTGCTGGACTCTGACAAACAGACCATTCCGGCACACTTTGTGAAGTAATTCTCATTTCATGACACGGCTCATGGTCAACGTCACGCTTGTCTTATGTGGCGAAGGATTATAGGGCTCTATCAGCCGATACCTCGACGTATCGGAGAGCGAACCGTGAGTATTCTTGTAGAACCTAATTAAATGAACGAATTGAAAAACAATCTGGCGAGCAAACTGAGTGCACTACTCATCGTGGCCTTGCTGACCGCCTGCTCCGGTTCGAGCGACAGTGGTAACGTCGATGACGGCAACACATCCAGTGGCGCATTTTTCCTTGCTGATGTTGATGAACTGTCACTTGAAGAAGGCAGTCCAACCGGTGTGAACATTCCGGTCAATATCACGCGCACTGACGGCCACACCAAACCCATCGCTCTGACTATTTCCGGTGCGACCGATGTTGATGATCGGCTGATTACCGTTGGCCTTTTTCCACCTGAAGTAAGCGCTGCCGAAAATTTCAGTTCGATTAATCTGTTTCTGGCAATTGATGATTTGCCGATACTGCCACAACAGCGCACGTTCTATATTGATGCAACTGATGGAACTGACACAGCCAGACTGCCGGTTCAAATAAACGTTCAACCCGTCGACGCACCGGATGTGTATTTGCTTGCCGGGCAAAGCAACATGGTAGGTTTCAGCGGCGACGGAACCAAACTTGCGAATGCTGGCGGACCGGATGAACCTCACCCGCGAATATTTCAACTCAACGTCACTAAAAACGATCAGTTTGAGGTTTTCACACAAGCTGCTGACTTTAGTGATGAAAACACCAACGTGATTAACTCTGCGCGAATCATTCAAGCAGAGGATCCATTGCATATACCGCTTGATCCGAATAATGCTTCAAGCAAAGACCTGTCATATATTGGTATGGGAATGAGCTTTGCGAAAGCGGCTTTAAGTGACACTACCCAGAATATTATTCTCGTACCGGCGGCATGGTCTGGTTCTGCATTTTGCAACAACGATCAGGGCCCCATTGGGCAATGGAACGCACAAGCCACGGCCAATCCGAACCTGGGTAACACCTGGTTGTTTGACCGCGCCGTCACTCGAACAAACATAGCGCTTGCTGAAACTGGCGGCATTCTGCGCGGTATTTTGTGGCATCAGGGCGAATCAGACTCAAACAGTAATTGTGCTGGTGAGTATCTGGCAAACCTAGAACGCCTTGCCCAGCAGTTAAGACTTCAGATAAATGCTGACCGGCGTGGCGGCGATCTTCGACGTCCCGATGCAAACATTCCGTTTGTGCTGGGCACCATGTCCAAAGGCATTGACGAACGCGGTGATTTGTCCGATTTCTGGTTTGACAAGCAAATAGTCGATAACGCGCACCGAACCTTGCCAGGTCAAATCCGACACTCAGCTCTTGCTCACAGTGATGATCTGATGCCGTCCACCGGCTACCCCTGTGGTAATACCAGTTGTATTCACTATGGCGCAGCAGCACTACGGGAAATGGGTGAAAGATACTATGGAGCTTTACGGACCGCGGTTGCCAACCCTTAAGTTTGAAGGCAGCGGGGACCCCTTTTCAAAAAGAACCTGTTTCACCTCTGTAACCCCCACACGCTGCTAACCCTGTGCCTTTGCGATGGTTTGACGCTATGCGGATGCCGAAAAAACACTGACTCTCGCCGGCTGCCAATGGCGCTAATCTATGCGTTAGTCGAGTATTTACGGAAAAATGGGCTTGAGTTCATGCCCACACCACCCGATACCTAATACAAGGGCGTTGACGATCCGTGGCCCGATGTTTTTCGAATTTATTCAGCACAAGGGTGACGACGGCTTTGGAGAGGGTAACTTCAAAGCATTTCTTGAATCAATTGAAGCAGATCAAATCGAATACGGTATTTTTACCGGAGACGATTCGCTGGAATAGTCTGCATACTAATATCCAATTGATAATTGAAGTAAACAAAGCATGACCGTTTGAACAATAACGGTCATCGTCCTAGTCAGGTGCTATAAAATGCGTCTGCTTTAACTGGAAAGCAGATCAAAAAAACGGCATAAAAAGAACCGAATGAGACTGCATGCTTTGCAATACCTGCGCGCCATCGCGGCGCTGGTGGTGGTTTACAGCCATGCTTGCATTCAGGTGCCCGCTTATCAAGCAAAAATGATGGAATTCGGCAGTTTCGGTGTGGATATCTTCTTCGTGATATCCGGCTTCATCATGCTGTACATCTCTAAACCGACACACACACCCGGTGCATTCATGCTGAATCGCATACGGCGCGTGGCTCCGCTTTACTGGTTTTTTACGCTGCTTATGGCCTGCATCTTTTTGATCATGCCGTCGGTGTTCGCCAATACAGAACTTACGTTCGACGCACTGATAAAGAGTCTGTTTTTCATTCCGCATTTTAGCAGTGCGCACCCAGGTGAAGTCTGGCCCATCGTTGCCCCCGGGTGGTCGTTGAACTTTGAGATGTACTTTTATCTGCTCTTCGCGTTGTCACTGTTCGCGCGGGAAAACCTGCGCCTAATCCTCATTTCAGTCGCCATAGCCGGCATATTTCTGATTGCGAAACTATCCGGTGGCGAGAGTGCTTTTGCTCAGTTTTTAGCTGATGATGTCGTGTTTGAATTTATCTTTGGCATGTTGCTGGCCCATGCGTGGAAACGCGGCTGGAGACTATCCTCCGCTGCGGGCACGGTGGTGTTTATCACCGGGTTCGCTCTGCTGATTATTCACTCTCAGAAGTTATTGCTGGCGGCATACGATCTGCCTGGCATTGTCACCAATGGTATTCCGGCAGCTATGGTGGTAGCAGGTACCTTGTTCGTTAAAATGCCGGACAACCGTATTGGCGTCATGCTCGGCGATGCCTCCTATGCACTTTATTTAAGCCACATTTTTGTATTGGGGCTGCTGAGAAAGCTACTGCCACCGATACTCGGTGACGGACAAATTAGCGCCTATCTATTTGTCGCGATATCACTAATTGTGTGCGTACTGGTCAGCATCCCGGTGCACTTTCTCATCGACAACTGGCTTCTGCGCCACGAACGGCTCAGCGCCCTGCGCTCACCTGCGCGACGTGAAGCCTGAAATCGACCACACACGAGTAACGCTGCAAGGGCCGATTGTGATCAGTTTCGCTTTCAGGCTGTCCAAGTTGTGCCCCCAGGCAAATCAATTTGAAACGGTTTGGTTTACCGTTAGCGTATAACTGGCTGCGGTTTATCCACCATGCAAACGCTTAACGACCTGATTGTTCGCTTCGACATCAACCCGGCTCACACGCTGAAGCAGCAAAACCACGAGCAAACTGAACAATCACAAACGCTCTATGAAACGTGCTGGTATGTTGAAAAAGACGATGAAATGAATATCGTTGCACGATACAGAAGCTGGACCAATCAAGCATTGCAACCACCCTACCGCTCACAAATCGGCTGGGAGCGTTACTCTGCAAATGGTACGTTGCTTGAACGTGAAGTTCGCTATATGAAGCCGGAAACCACCGACTACCTGCACTAATCTGTCAGGTAATCCGCCTCGGTTTGCGCCACCTCGTCGTCCATGTCGGCAAACATGTCGTGCTCCCGAATAAGCTCGATAAAAGCATCGCCGTATTTTTCCAGTTTGTGTTTGCCCACACCAGACACATCAGACATTTGTTCATGTGACATTGGCTTGCGATCTACCATATCGATCAGTGTTGCATCGCTGAACACAAGATAAGCCGGTTTACCTTCGCTAAGCGATGTGCGTAAACCACGAAGTTTTTCCCATAGACCTCGATCAGCCGGTGCCACCTGCTCTGCTTTATTACGCTTCTTCTTTGCTCCACCGCCTTTAGACGTTTTTATATGCCTTAATTCAAGCGTGCGTTCACCACGCAAAAAGGGTCTTGCCGATTCAGTAATTGAAACAGAGCCATGGCCGCCAACATCAACACTCAGCAAGCCCTTCGCAATTAACTGACGATAAAGAGTTCGCCACTCTGTTGCACTGCGGTCACTTCCAATGCCGAAAGTGCTCTGCTTATCGTGCCCAAAACTTCGAATGCGTTCGGCATCTTTTCCAATCAGCACATCCACCAGATAATTAACACCAAATCGCTGGCCCGTCCGGTAAGCACACGACAATGCCTTTTGTGCAGCTTCAGTGGCGTCCCAAGTGCTTGGTGGATTAAGACAGTTATCGCAGTTATCGCATGGCTTGGGCAGTTCATCATCGAAATAAGCCAATAGCGCTTGCCGTCTGCACGTACTCAGTTCGGCAAGCCCCAGCATGGACTCAAGCTTGTGATGCTCCACGCGCTTGTGCTGTTCATCGGCGTCTGAGTCCTGCATCATCGAGCGCAGGTTAATGACATCCTGCAAACCGTACGACATCCATGCATTCGCAGGCTGTCCGTCACGTCCCGCCCGACCTGTCTCCTGATAATAAGCTTCGATACTTTTTGGCAGATTTAAATGCACAACAAAACGCACATCCGGCTTATCGATACCCATGCCAAACGCAATGGTGGCCACGACGATAATGCCGTCTTCTCGTAAAAACCGGCTTTGATGTGCTTCGCGTGTCTGTGCATCAAGACCGGCATGATAAGGAACAGCCTTTCGCCCCTGTTTACACAACCAGGCTGCAGTCTCATCGACTTTGCGTCGCGACAGACAATACACAATGCCTGCATCGCCATCATGATGCTCATCAAGAAAGCGCAGCATCGATTCTTTTGCATTACCAGCATCACTGATAGCGTAGCGAATATTCGGACGATCAAAGCTACTGATAAACTGCTCAGCGTTATCCAGAGCAAGATTGGCAACGATTTCTGCGCGGGTACGCTGATCAGCGGTAGCCGTTAGCGCTATGCGCGGCACCATTGGATAACGTTCGTGCAGAATGTTGAGTCCAAGATAATCCTTGCGAAAATCGTGACCCCACTGCGACACACAATGGGCCTCATCAATTGCAAACAGCGACAGCTTGCATTGGTCAAGCAAATTCAGAGTAGAACTCATTAACAGTCGTTCAGGCGCAACGTATAGCAGATCAACATTACCGGCCAGTAGCTCATCCTCTGTTTGAGCAACAGCCTGTGCCGACATGGACGAGTTGATAAACGCTGCATTCAAGTTCAAGGCTTTAAGCGCATCCACCTGATCCTGCATTAACGCGATCAATGGGGACACCACAATACCAGTCCCCTCACGCACCAGAGCTGGCACCTGATAGCACAGCGACTTACCACCACCGGTTGGCATGAGTACCAGCACATCTTTACCGTCGATTACGGCATCGATAATGCGAGCTTGTTGCGGACGAAACTTATCGTAACCGTAAATAGTTTGCAGTATGTCTAACGCATCCGTGTGTTTCATATAACTACCCTTGTATGTTTGAAAAGCCTACGACGTCACGCTACTCGCGTAAGCCGTTTTCCATTGACTGTACAGGTCTACCACTTCCTGCATAGCCACTTCATCAAAATCGCGCAAGCCGCTTAGCACCATATTCTTCTCGCCACGGCCAATAATATTCCCCCCGTCTTTAATGATAAATTGCAAGCAGGCCTTACCTTTTTTACCGTCAACATCCAGTGTTGCCTTGTCCAGCTCTAGCGATAATTGTTCACCACTGAGCGAATCGAGTTGTAATGCCATGTCTTTGTATATGACCAGTGGCCTCGCGGGGTTGATCATGGCGTTATTCTCGCGCATGAGTTCGACCAGAATATCCGGAAATGTCTTACCGGAAAACCGAACATAATGTTCAACCAGACCAGACACAAACGATTGATCAGTCGTGGATTCGCCAGACACATCAAGACTTAACAAATGGCGACCCTGCGAGTCTTTTATTTCGTTGTGCGCCGAAAGCGTCTGCGGCAATTCGACCGACACGTCAGCGCTTAACAAAGACATTAAATCAACATGCAATTGAGCGTATACACCGTAACGGTCTAACAGAGCCGCAAACAGTAAATCACCCGGAACGCAAAAGCGTTTGGCACCAATGTCGTGAAGAGGATTAAAGTCTCCAGCCACACCTTTGGCAAAATCACTCGCCTGAGACTGGCTAAATCGCATACCGGAACTATCGGCACTTACATACTGAGAAATGTCTAACACCTTTCATTGACTCCTGTTACGAACTTGCACGGGCCAGAGCGACCACGTGATCTATCGTTTCAAGTTGATTATCCGGCAGTTTGACGGCGCGAGGGTATTTCGGGTCGTGACGTTCGTTTTCAATTACCCCACGCCAGCCAGCTGTCGAATCAACAAAGCGTTGCATTCCGTCGTGGCTAAACACGTCACAATAGCCAGCAAGCACACAATCAACATAGCTTTGCAATATCGGAAATTGATCCGTCGCATCACCCCTGTGATCAGGCCTGGAAACATACATGTGTATCTCATCTGACGGGAACCCCGATGGCAGATCAAAGTCAGATGCTGAGAGAACGTGGCGATCATATCCGGCCTCACGCCGGTCAAGAGCCGGCAGCTCTGACACCGGTATGGTCACGACAACACCCTCAATAAACGGAGAATTTTCTCGCATTGTGAAACCGGTTTCCGGCAGTTTCTGGACAGTGAGAGAACAACATGATCTTGGAGGCTCGTCAGAGGGCTGCTGAGCGGACAAAACACGATGACCCCAAACCCGTTGCCAACCGTACAATCTCGCTGGATGCGCTTCCTCACCGGCTGGGCGCGTTGCACGATTAACCAGCGATCCGAACCCGAAGTAGGTGACGAATTCGCCACTCATCGCGGGTGGCCCCAAAGTTGCGACTTGTGTAACGGGAAAAAGCGCTTCCAGCAGCTTATAGTGTTGTATGAATTCAATGTTCCAATCCGTTCAATAATGTGTGCACAGCTTGACAACGTTTTGATGCTCAAAGTATTCAGACGACCATCGGTCTTGTCGAACTTATCGACATCGGGACTCCGTCGACTAGGCACCGTTTTTGCCATCGCGTTGCTCGGCATGACGGCTGTATCTCAGTCGTCCGTCGCTGCGTCCGTGTCAGCCAGCATGACCACCGAGGAACAAGAGTTTGCCGAGTTGGTAGCAACGACTCGACCGTGGCTGCAACCCAGAAATGCCCTGACCCAGAATGAGCATTCCCTTGGTGTGCAAACACTGTCCATTGAAATGGATGAGCGAAAAAAAAACAAACACCTTCGACGAGCAAGAGTGTATCAGTTTAACTACAACACACAGCAATCACGACTCATTCTGATCGATCTGGATTCACGCCAGTTGGCCGCCACGAAACGAATCGATTCCGTTCACTTGCCACTTAACGAGCAAGAGATTGCTGCGGCCCGAGCCATGGTTGAACAGGATGGCGATATCATGGCGGCACTGAATCTCGAACAACAATCACGTCATCTTGCACCGCTGAGCGACCTGTCAACAGTTGATGTGAAAGCCAGTATCTTTGAACCCGCTGATTCAACTCACGTGTGCGCCATAGAGCGATGTGCACTCTTATCATTGTTTGACCAATCGCGCACGGTATTCTCGGAGGAACCTCTGGTCAACTTGCAGCGTCTGACTGTATCAACTTTGCAACAGAGCTTATAAGAGCAATCTATTCAATGCATTCGCTCAAGCCCATTTTCTGTTTGCTGTGTCTGTGTGTATTTTCACTCATTGCCCCTGCGCACGCGCTTGATTGTCAAAACGGTACAGAACTTTCCCATAGCTTTGATTCAGGGGCCAACTGGCGCTTCTGCGCAGTGCTCGACGACGACCATGCGCTGGAATTACAGGAACTGCATTATCAGGCGCCTGGCGATATCAGTCGCAAGGTATTGCAGCATTTGCATCTCGGTCAGATCATGTTGCACGAACATGATGAGACTAGCGCTACCAGTCTGATCGGCAGCAACAAACTTGGCGGCTCGGCACTCAAAACACTGACCAGCAGTGTCTGTGACGGAGAACTACAGACGCTCGGTCAGCCAGACGCAAAACTTTGCAGCACCGTCCGACCGACCGGATTAATGGCCAAATACAGCATGCGACCCGGTTTGCAAGGAGAGCAATATCGGTTGTTTTCGGTATCCGCCTATCAGGGTCTGACATTGCAAGTCATGATTGGACTGAGTGAAGACGGCCGTATCGCCCCTTCTGTGACGCTATCGGGTCGAGCAACGTCAACAACCAACAACGCACTGCTGGGCGATGCGTTCACAAACCCGATAAACAATCAGCGCGAGTATGGAACACGTGCCACCCTGTTGTACACGTGGCGAATGGTGTTTGCGATGAACGGGGACCAAAAAGACGATATTGTCGAAGAGTTCAATTTTGAATTATTGTCGGCTCAAAACGGTCGCAGACCCATGACGGTCACCCCGCTTTCTACCGAGACTTTTCGTAACATCAACCGGGATGCATTTCGCGGTTGGCGAATAAAAGACAGCGACGGTAGAGGCTACTACCTGGATCCACAAAAAAGTGGCTACAGCTATACCGATCGACAAAACAACTGGGCGCAGTTCGATCTGGCAGTGACTGCGTTCAATCCATGTGAACGTCACAGCATAGGGAACCGGCAACACACGAATGTTAACAACGACTGTGAAGGGTCTCTCGATGACTTCGTTGACGGTGCAAGCATGGTGGATTCAAAACCCGTTCTCTGGTACAGCCTAAGCCGGGTTCACCGACCCAGCTCTGAGGACTATCCCGTTATCGCATCAATGGTGAGCGAATTTGAACTCATCCCATTCGACTGGACGCCGACTTCACCGTTTGAGGTAGTCCGGTGAACAAACTTGTTGCCTACGTTATTGCTCTGCTGGCAAGTGTCATGATGATGCTGGGGAGTCCTATGGCTAGCGCCGCACCAGATTGCAGTGGGGATGCTCTGATCAGTGAAACCTTTGCCAACGGTGCTAAGTGGGAGATGTGCTGGGAATCTCGTATAAGAGAGAATCTTGTACTCAGTGATGTCTACTACACCGCCCCAAATGCCACGGCAACAAAAGTACTTGGCTCCGCAAGACTTAGCCAATTGCACGTGGCCTACGATGATAGCGATGTGACCTACAACGATGTAACACAATATGGTTTGGGCGGTGGTTATCTGGTGGAGCTGACCGATACCGATTGTCCTTTTGGTGATTTACTTATCGTGCAAACCCGCCCAACGATCTGTAAGTGGCGTTCCAAAGGCAACGATAACTATCGAACACCAACACGATCGGTCAGCGCAGAAAGCCTGACACTGTTTTCCGTGTCTCAGGTTGGTGCCTACGCGTACATCGTTACCTGGAAATTTTATTCAGATGGCGCCATGGCACCTGAAATTGGTGCGACCGGCGCATTGCAACGCAGCAGCGACGATATTGAACTTCCATTCGGTCGCGTGCTTGAAGGTGACAACGACACACTATGGTTGTCTCACACACATAATTATTACTGGCGACTTGACTTCGATCTTGGGATAAGTGCTATCGATGACGTGGTCACCGAATCACGCATTGAACTCGCCGCTAACGGACAAAGGCAAACAAGAGTAGAACGCTTCGGCAACGAACAGGCTCGCACTGTCAGTGAAGACCATCCAGTCTCCTGGGAGATCTGGGACAGCCTGAAAACAGACACACCAACCGCTGATGACAAGGGCTACCGCATCGAGCCGATACACTTCGGACACCGTTTAGATCGGCGAGAAATTGAGCCCTACACCGAGTACGATTTTTTCGTCACAGTGGCCAATGACTGTGAGCGTTTTGCCAGCCAGAATGCTCGCTTTAATCCTGACTGTCTGAATCAAGTGGCGCAATTCGTTAATGGGGAGTCATTGGTCGATGCAGACCTCGCGGTTTGGCACCGGGTCAGTTTTCATCACGTACCGCGAAATGAAGATCAGCGCCATATGCATACACATTGGGATGGGTTCACGATGGAGCCAATCAACCTTCAAAGCAGTACACCCGGCATTAATATCAATGATAATTCAGCACCGACAATTGCCATGATTGAAAATCAATCCAGCAGTATTGGAGCACCAGTCGATCTGCAGCTTAACGCCAATGACTCCGATGGTGACGGTGTCAGTTTCAGCGCACAGAATTTACCTGACGGACTATTTATCTCCGATGCGGGATTGATTCAAGGCTCAGCTAATTCAGCAGGAACGTTTAACGTGACCATCACGGCAACCGACGACATAGCAGACGCCCGCCGTGAATTCAGCTGGACAGTAGGGAACGGCAACGCATCGGGTTCGACAAAAACCGGTGGTGACTTTTTCGGTTCAGCCGGCCCGTGGCTTATATTTGGTTTGGCAGTTGCATTCGTGCAACGCTTAAACCGACGACGACGAATCGTAGCTAACTGACACGACCACATAGTTCACCGTATCCCCTGCTACATCCACACTGATCTCATCATCAACCGATTTTTTCAACAAAGCTCGAGCCACTGGTGAATCAATACTGATATAACCGGCAGAAGGGTCAATCTCGTCTGCGCCAACAAGCCGTACGTTTTTTATCTCACCATCGTCGTTTTCCAGTTCAACCCACGCGCCAAAATAGATGTGTTCGTCATCAGCGCGACGTTCGACGATAGTCAAATCCGGCAGCCGCTTTTGTAAGTATCTTATACGCCGGTCCAATTCTCTGAGTTCTTTTTTTCGGTATATGTACTCTGCGTTTTCCGAACGATCGCCTTCCGCTGCTGCGGCCGACAAATGAGCGGTTACATCGGCGCGGCGTTTCCAGATATCTTTGAGTTCATGCTGCAGGCGATCAAAACCTTCACGACTGATGTAAGGCGATGAGCGTGGGCTGGGTGGACGATATCGAGACATGGATTATTGGCAGTTATGCAGGTCTGGGGGATTTTAATAACTCGACAAAGCAACATTAAGCGCCTGAGTGAGCTTTTCGTACCGACCATCCCACGTATCTTTTGAGAAATTGACGGAAACTGAGAAGCCATTTTCATTGGCAGTAAAAAACGAGCCGAAGCTGGCATTCTCCCATTTACTCTTCCAGCGCAAAGTCCCACCATGCCAAAACCGCATGCCTTTAAAAGTTTTACGCATCCATACACCTAAGCCGTATCGGTTCGACCTTTGTAATGCCGAGTGGAAATCGCGTGCAGCCGGGAATGTCGATTTCCAGTCATTGGTAAAGTATTCGTCGACAAAGCGCAGATAATCAACAGCCGATATTTCCCACCCGCCGTATGAACTGAGAATTCTCCAGCGCGGCGACAACTTCGCACTTGCAATGCCAAGCGGAGCCAGAACTTCGTTATTGCAATAGGTTTCGTAGTCGGAGTTGCTTAATTTTTCGATTACCACACCAAGAATCAAATAATTCGCGTTGGAGTACCGAATTGTCATGCCATCACGCGAAGATGGCTTGTGTTTCAGGATGTTTCCCAGCTGCCAGTCTTTTTGCTCTTGAGCGTATCTGGTAATCGATGGACCTTGTCGAGATAGATGATCAGACCGAATACCACTGGTGTGATTGAGTAACTTTTGAATCGTTATCGAGCCGAAAGCATCGCTACCATTAAAGGAACTGAGTTCATCGGGAATAACTTCTCTCAAGGTGGTTTTTACCGAATAGGTGCTGTTTTCCAGCGCTTTCATTGTACAAACAGCGGTAATGGCTTTCGACAACGATGCAACTCTTGCAGGGTCGGTTGATTTTCGATTCCTGCCGGCACTGGCCACCAGTTTTCCCTCATACGAAACAGCTATTGCGCCTTTGGCAATGCGATTTTCCTGTAAGAACGAATCAAATGCATTGATAATTTTGTCCGTTGTTCGCAGAACACGCTTGCTGACATCGGCAGAATTTTCATTGCCAATTGTCTCCCGTTCGATCGGCTTGGTGCTCAGTGCTGCACAGGCCGATAGACAGAGACTCATTGTGGCCAGCAGTGTGATTCGGTAGATCAAATCTGGGCTCTACATCATAAACTGGGGACACCGGCATTCATTAGAATGATTTTGCGACAAATTATTTTAATGGAGATAACCG
>CALJNA010000114.1 GCA_937981955.1 uncultured Granulosicoccaceae bacterium | reverse complement strand
TGATCGCGGCGCCATCGTGGGCCAGGGAGAATTAAAGAAGACCACCTTTGACAACCTGTTTTCGATCAATCACACGTTTGCCACCATTCGGGCCAAGGTCAATCGGTTGAACCGACGAACCTGGTGCACAACGAAAAAGCCTGAACGATTGGCTGATCACATGGATATTTTCATCGATGTGTTTTGTGATCGATTGAAACTATTAAATCTTGCTCCCAGGACTTTGCAACAGCGTGCTGCTCGGCACACTGCCCAGTGGGGATAGCGTGATAACCAGCCCCACTCATCTGGAGCAGTTTTAAACGGTTATCAAACGAAATCAGTCGCTGGTAAAAATGCCGGCTAACGAACAACAAACACTACCAGGGCAACTCTTCGCCATCAAACGCAACGAACCGGCCACTCGGGTACTCATGCAGCTTGTCCAGTTGTGCCAACAGATAAGAAGCCGTTTTATCGGTGCTAAACAGTTTGTCGGGCGATACACGCGATTGAAACGGTGCGGACAATTTTGTATCGGTTGTACCCGGATGCAAAGCCACCACGCGAAGATTGGGCGCCGTTCTTTGCCATTCTATAGACAAATTTTTCAACACCATATTAGCCGCAGCTTTGGACGCGCGGTAGCTGTACCAGCCACCGAGCCGGTTATCTTCAATGCTGCCAACCTTGGCTGTGATCGATGCGAATATGCCTCGCTCGGATGATTTCAAGGCTTTGCCCGCATGCTTCGCCAGTAGCAAATTGGGCAGACAGTTCACGCGCATATTCTTTTCAAAATAATCTGGCTCGAACTGCGCTATTGCTTTTTCAGGCGCTGCATCAAGATCATGTAAATACCCGGCGCAATTGATCAGCCAATCGATCGAGCCTGCTTTTTCAAGCCACCGTTCCACATTGGTTTCGTCAGTAACATCAACTTGCGACCACACAACTTCGGTATCAGATCCAAATCGACCAATACTGCCCAGAGAACCGGCGGCCGGTGAGCGAAAGTATGTGCTGTGAATCGATTCGATATCGCTTCGATCACTGAGCAGTGACAGTAACGCAGCACCTATTCCACCGCTTCCGCCAACAAGAGCAACTTTCGTCACAACCAGCCTTTTATGCCTGATAAAACCAGAACCATATTGTCAGGCGCGTTGTCAGGTGTCGCCATCACCGCAGTGAGTTGTAGGCCTTGGTAAAACCGGATAGTGAAATGTTCGCAGAGACATCGCCTTGATTCGCCGCTACGACCGACACGGTGGCGTTGTTGCCTTTTTTCAAACGATCAATTAAACCTTGATCAACCGGTTCTCGGACCAGGCAACCCTGCTCTGTACAAATCTGAAACGGTGCCGCTTCTCCGCGTCCGGAATCGATTTTCAATTCCAGCCCTGAGGTGAGGACAACACCTAATGGTGTGATGAAATCCACGACCGCTATCGCGGTTCGACCGTCAGCTTCGAGCGGGGCTTCGAGCTTTCGTACCACCATTTCCAGTATGGGTGTGCCGGTGTTGTCTTTACCGATTTGCGCCATGGCACAATCAGCACCATCGGCACAATTAAATTGCCACGCGCCAATAGTTTGCAAACCAGCCGCGGCCGGTGCACCAGCCTGCGGTTGTGCTTTGGGTTTGGCAGGCGCCGCGCCCAAATCCAGCTTTTGAGTAGCCGGGGCTTCCTGACCGAGTTTGAGCCCGGTTGATTGTGCCTGAGCAAATGGGCTCAAAACCAGAGCAGCGAGCAACACGCCAACTGGAATCATCAGGGCCGAACATCGCTCAACCTTTGCGCACAGCTTGTTATTTACATTCACGGAAAACATTATCCTTAGCATCGATAGTGAGAGTTCGATTAAAATAAGACGGACCTCTGACATAAGTGTAGAGTTCCCCTCGTAGGTGCGCAACTTTTGACGCAGCTATTAGTGTAACCAAGGCAGACGCTTGTGCAGGCGCCAGCCAATTACCAAGCTGAAATTCAAGCAAATCATGCAATCTGACACCCATGACCCTTCCGACAAATCGGTGGTTGAACTGAGTTCGGAACATTGGCGACTTCGCCTCGAACCCCACACTGGCCTGCAAACGCAGTCATGCCAGATTCGTCACCACGACGCCTGGCACAACCTGATGCCCGATACGCGACCTGGCGCTGAGGCGTCCAAAACCACTGCTGCTGATAATGATATTGCGCTGAAAGCCAGTAACTTTCATATGCTGCCCTATTCGAACCGCATCCGCGACGGACGATTCAACTTCAACGGGCAAGCCGTGCAACTCGAAGATGCCGCAAACCACTCGATTCACGGAGCACTTCGTAAACTGCCATGGCGAGTCACCAGTCAAACTGACACAAGCGTAACGGCCGAATACGATACGCTCAAAGACGGCTCCGTTAATTGGCCATGGCCCATCCATGCCAGCATCAGCTACACACTTGATAACAATCAATTGTTGAGTCGTATGAGCTTGACCAATCACGGCGATCGCAATATGCCGGCAGGCATGGGTTGGCATCCTTACTTTTGCCGCACCATTGATGGGGCCGAACCGGAACTGACTATTGCTGTTGATGGCATGTATCCGGACACCAATGGCGATTGTTTACCGACCGGTCCTGCAATTGCGTTAAACGACGAACTGAATTTTAAAACGCCAAAGAAACTGGATTCAGCGGTTCGGATTGATCACTGTTTTTCCGGCTTGTCCTCACCGGTTACTTTGCATTGGCCGAATGCCGGAATAAAGGTTCTGATGCACGCGTCTGCCAATTGCAATCATTTGGTGTTGTTCAATCCGGCACAAGCCTATTTCGCTGTTGAGCCTGTGACCAATGCCAATGACGGATTTAATTTATCAGCGCAAGGCGTCGACGCTGGTGTGACAACGCTTGCACCTTCACAAACAATGACAGCAGAAATGCAACTGGTGTTAGAAGCCCCCGGGTTCAACGGATAACCCGGATAAGGTCACGCCCAATGGGCCACGCGAAACGTCCAAAGCAAGTTGCTGGCTGCCACGTTCGATAAACACCGATACCGATTCACCTCTGGTTCCTTCGCGAGTGGCGCTTTGCAATTCGCGCATGGTATAGATGCGTTGACCAGCATAGCTTCGTACAATATCTCCCACTTGCACCCCGGCAATTTGAGCCGCAGACCCTTCAATAATGCTGCCAATCTGCACGCGATTGGATTCACCCGATTCGAACAAGTAGCGATCGTAATCGTCATCGCCAAGCTCTGAACGAATATCAGGTCGCTCTTCACGCAATGCCGACATTCTTTCTTCAAATTCTTCGGAGCGACGCCAACCTTCACGACTTGCCTGGTCAACGAGTTCAAGCCGCTGCAGCGTCCATTGATCACTGCGTTGTTTGATCTCTGCGGCAACCGCCGGATCGATCCCCGCCGAGACAAGGCTCTCGTATTGCTCATCGCTATCGGGTTGTCCAAATCCCCCTCGACGACGGAATCCGTTTTGTCCACGCGAATCGTTGGCATTCGCGTCAGTAAAGGCTTCGCCAGTGACGCTTTCACTGAACTCACCCGATGGCAGAAAAGCATTGTTCTCTACAGCGTTATCGACCTGTTCGGCCAGCTGTTTGATTTCGCCGCTAAGAACATCACGCTGTACTGTTGCGTCTTGTAATTGCGCTCTCAGATCAGCAATGTCCTCGGACAAGTTTTGATTAAGCTGTTCAAGTTCAGCCTTGGCCTGCGTTAGTACCGCATTGGATTCACCCGTATTGTCGCTACCGGCTTGGTTGACCCGGGCGTTTCCATCTTGTGCAGATGATATGGAACCCGTCTGTGATATCGCTGTATGCGATGCGGATGGCGAGGTTATCTGTATAACACCAGCCAGTTGTAACAGCACCACAGAAATGACTCCAGCAGCAAAAACCAGCGGAACAAGAATAAGTGTGGGTGTTTTCATGATTCGGTATTAAGTTGAACTCGTTGTAGTCTAGCAAACTACTCCAACTGTCGACGCTGACACAATTACCGAATACACAGTTAGCTGCAAACCAGCGAGCATGCTGGAGGGGCCACGCTGTTAGCCTGTGTCGGCAGGCAGATAATGTCATAATCCTCGCAACCCGATGCCGATGCAGCATTCATGATCAAATCACTCAACACCGGGCAGCCCATGCTATTCGCCCACCGTGGTAGCGCTTTGCTCGCACCAGAAAACACTGTCGCTGCATTTGATTTTGCCTTGAAACATGACTGTCATGTGCTGGAGACCGATGTGCGCGTGAGTCGCGATGGCACAGTCATGGTCACTCACGATGAGACTCTCGAGCGAACAACCAATGGCGCCGGTCGGGTTCGTGATGCAAACTTAAGTGACTTAAAAAAGCTCGATGCCGGCTACCGCTACCGTGATGAAAAAGGAAACCGCTATTCCGGCCCGACACTAGAATTACTGACGCTCGATGAACTGTTCGAACGCTATCCCGGGGTTGGCATCAACATTGATATTAAAGACAACAATGCCGCGGCGGCCGTTGCTGTTGCAAACGTGGTCGAACGATATGCAGCATCACACTGGATAAACGTTGGCAGTTTCCACGCTAACGTGATCAATCATTTTCGTCAGCTGGCGCCATCGATCAGCACAACCGCGACCCGCCAGGAAGTTGCTCGACTGGTGTTTGGTAAAGGCCCCGTAAGTGCTGTGCCATACCGGATTTTACAAATTCCGGTTTCCTACTGGGGCATACAGTTAGGTCGAAAACCACTGATTAGCAAAGTGCAGCGTGCAGGTGCAAAAATCGTTTACTGGACCATTAACGATGTCGGGAAAATGAATCGTTTACTGGATAACGGGGCTGATGGAATCGTCACTGATCGAACCGATATTGCACGAGCGCTGTTGAATCAGCGAGAAACGATCTGAACAAGACCGGCAATAATAGCGGGCTCAACAACGATGGTTATCAAGTTTGACCGTCACTTAAAAAAATGACTAATCTATCGATGCATGACTGGTGTCGAGCAGGCACTTTTCGGCATATTCATCAAACTCATCGAGAAAAGCCGAAGACCAACGCTGAGCACTGTCTTTATCCAGATGTGAATGATCAATGGTAACCAGATTCTCGACAGTTGGCCTTATCAATGGCAACTGCAGTCTGGCCGCAAGTTGTTCTGCAAACCGATCGGGTGTGCCGGTTCGTGGTGTTACCGTCAACACAACACAATCACGGCGCAAGTTGAGGCTGCTGATAAAGTCGTTCGCAGCCTTTTGTGCGGCATCCAGCGTGTCCATTAAATCATCGGTATAGGTGACCGGATGACGGTTATTGTCTCGATAATAGTCTGTTAGCCAATGCCCGTTCGAGCGCGAGCGGTACAGCGTCTCGGCCGTTCCCTGGCATGCCCAGCGAGACCAGCGACTTGTCGGTTCACGACACACTCGAGACTGCCAGCGTTGCAATTTGCGTTTTCGTTGAAATTCAGCAGCCAGCTCATCACCTCCGTGTAAAACGCGCTGAAACGAACCGTTTGTTTCGGTGGAGAAAAAAGGATCGATGTTCGCCACAACCATACGCGGTTGTAGCTGATGCTTCTGCATGACAGATTTGGCAACCGGACTTTGCGCCCCCTGACCAAAACCCATTAAGTAATGCGCTACATCGTGCCGTTTAAAGTAGTCGCTTATTGCCGTGGTTGAAAACGCATATTGCGTATTACTGTTACCCAGAAAAAGGACACTGGCTTGCTTTAACGCATCCACGGCTCTGGGTTCCAGATTATTGTATAGAGCAAAGTGTTCGTAATCGCCGTAGCGCGTGCTGTGACAATACGCCAGATAATGTTCAGCATCGTATCCGGCAGGATGACAGGCTCCAGGCCAGGGAAACAAATCGGTGCGTTTAAACACGAACACGATTGCGCCCACGCAAACAAACAGCACGCAAAACCATTGTGCAAAAAGCTTTTCCTGACGCTGTGTGCTCGTTGCCGTCATGGTTAAAACTGGAAGTACAGAAACTGACTGGCAACAGAGCTGCCGAAACAAGCGTACGCAGCCATAATCGCGCTCACAACGGCAAACGGGATGTTGATTCGCCAGGCAAGTACGTTGGTCAGACCACCCGTTGGGCTAGCGCCAAGCGCAGGCTCAACACGTTGCATAATCTGTTGTGTGTTTGGCCAGAACAACGCTATCGCTATAGGCACTGACAGCGACAACAGCGCAGTGACGGTGCCGACCGAATCCACCTGCATCTGTGCACCACTGACCACAGCAAGATCCCGCAACGGTGTGAACAAGGGCCCCATTTGCGCAAGCGTTTGGAACTGCACACCCACGGATGCTAGCGTATTGGCCAATGACGCATGGGCCTGCAACCATTCCACCGGTAAAGCCACACCGTTCAATCCAGCCATACCAGAGAGCACCCGACCGGCCACATCCATATTTTCAGCCCGAAACAATACCCAGGCCACGATCACCGCTAACAGAGTAATCGCATGCGCAGCAATAGTGCCTGCCGTGATGCCAACAAACCTGAGCGCGCCACCAGTCATGGTCTGGTTGACTGAAGCAGCTTCTGGAGTTGAAGACAAAAGCATGTTGGTTTTGATGTGCCGCCAACCATGATTAACCAGCAAGTAGAATCCGTGCAATGCACCCCAAAGAACGAACGTCCACCCCGCCCCATGCCACAAGCCGCCAAGCAACATGACGATCATCAGGTTGGCATAGGTACGCGTCGGCCCTTTGCGATTTCCACCCAAAGCAAAATACAGATAATCCCGCAGGAATCGCGACAAGGTCATGTGCCATCGTCGCCAGAAGTCAATGATGCTGCTGGCCTTATACGGAGAATTGAAATTCAGCGGCAGCTTTATGCCAAACATTCGTGCCAGACCAATTGCCATATCTGAATAACCGGAGAAATCAAAGTACAACTGGATGCTGTAAGCAAGCGCGCCGGTCCAGCTTTCCAAAAATGTCAGCGTTTCCCCGTTTGCAGCCATTGCAAATACTGTATCGCTGTAGGGAGAGACACCGTCAGCAATAATGACTTTTTTAAACAGACCGAGGAAAAATATCGTACCGCCAATAATCAAATTCCGCAGCTTCAATCCGTCCATATGTTTGGCGAATTGCGGCAGCATTTCCTTGTGATGTACGATCGGGCCGGCAATCAATTGCGGGAAGAAGGTAACGAACAAGGCGTATCGCAGGAAGCTGCGCTCTTTGGTTTCCGCTCTGTACGTATCAACGAGATACGCAATTTGCTGGAACGTAAAAAACGATATTGCCAGTGGCAGCACAATTTTTTGTATATGCCATTCGGTTCCGAGCAAACTGTTGCCAGAGTCAATAAAGAAGTTTGCGTATTTAAACCAGGCCAGAGCGCCAAGATTTAACCCGATACCGAGCCAAAGCAGGCTCAATCTGCGCCGCTTTGCTGAGGTAGATACGCGCAACAGGCTCTCACCGATACTGAAATTAACCGCAACAGAGACCAGTATCAAAAGAAGATAAGAAGGCTCCCACCAACCGTAGAACACCAAAGAAGCAACAATCAGTGCAGTTATCGCATGGGTCGCCTGCCCGCGCACCGATAACAGATGAAAAACCAGTAGCGTGACAGGTAAAAATACAAAAATGAAACTGTGCGCATTAAACAGCATGACGATGCATGGGCTTAAGCGGCAATGGCGTTGCAGTTAAGCGATGCTGCGAATAAATTCAGCAGAGCACGCTCATCTTTTGCAATGTGTCCGTCCGATTGAGCTATCTCAAGACAATGTGCAACAAACGATTCTCTTATTGCACGAGGTTGAACATAGAGTGTCTGGAAAGACGCCTCGAGTTCTTTGACAATGCCAGGCTCTTCGGATGTACGTCTGGCATGGTGATCTTTTGTATAACACTTTAACGCCGCCTTGAATTGTTCGTCGAGGGTATCAGACTGGTTCCCTGACGATTCAACAATCAGCGATAGCAGCAACGCAAATTCACGCCCCATGGTATCGAAGGTTTTGGCCTGGTTTGCCTGTACCGTTGCTTGCTCCGCGTCGCTCTTTTTTTCCAGCACCGGAAACTCAGCGTCCAGCTTGCGACGGATCAGCTGCAGCGTCGCGTAGTTCATCAAAGTGAACTCACCCTCAACCAGCAGCAGTTTCTCAAGGCTTTTAAGCAGCCGCTGACGATTATCAAGTTTGATCGAAGTTCGCAGTTGCTCGGTTGCCCGATCAATGATGGCAAGCTGATTATTATGCAATTCAGCATAAAGGCTGTCTCGTATTTCACGTACCTGATGAGCAAATATTTTGTTGTAGGCGAAGGCGATCGCATCGTAATAGAGCTTGCTTTTGGCGTTGTCATCACTGACAAATACGGCATGCAGTACCGCCAGACAAGTTGGTGAATCAATCAATAATACTGACGCCTGATCTGACAAACCCAGTGCAAAAGCAGGCTCTGCTCCACTTATGGGCACCACGTTCGAACCACCGCCGGACTTGTACATGTTAGTTTTCGGTTTCTCCAGCGCTCTTTGCTTGGCCCGCTTTTTCACTGCAAAATTAGGATCGATTGTATCGATGCGTTTTTGAATCGGAGGGTGTGTTGCAAAAACCTTGTCATACCACTTGGTTTTCTCACCCGTTTGGAAACATAGATGAGTCAGCTCTTCTGCATGCACGTTGTGTATGCCTGCATCATAGTGTTGATCGCGAATCACACTCAACGCTGATGCCAGCGGTTCAGGATTTCTTGTGTACTGAACCGCGCAAGCATCGGCCAGATATTCACGCTGGCGTGAAAATGCGCTGCGTATTAATCGTCCGAAAAACACACCGATCGAACCAATGCAGCGAGTGACGAAACCAACTATGGCACCAGGCTGTGCAACCAATTGTCCGTCACTTTTAACCATAAGTAAGCGGCCAACTTCATCAATTGCATTGAGTCCACCAAGTGCAATGAGTAAGCGCATGTTAACGGGAATATCACCTTGTGCTATGTGCCCGAACTCATGCGCAATCACCGCACTGAGCTGTTCACGATCGAGCTCAGTCAGTGCACCCTGAGAAACTACCAGTGCCTCTTTTCCTCTAAATCCACCAACAACAAAGGCATTGATCGCATTTTCACGATGTAGCAGAAACACGCGCGGCATCTCACATCCACTGGCTACCGACATTTCGGACACGATATCCAGCAGTTCTTTTTCATCTCTAAAACGACCCGATGTTGTTGCTTCAACAGCACCAAAGCGGCGAGCCAGAGCCGCGCCACCAGCGCGAACATCAAGAATACGAAAGAAGCAGCCAACGCAGCAGGTCAACCAGATAATCACGATGAAAGCGATAGCCGGTATTGTCGGTTGCGTAAAATCGATGTCAGATGAAACCGGGATAGAAACCAGCACAGCCACAACATGTATTAACAATGCCATAGCCAGCATGGCAGAGGCAAAGCACACAAGTAATATTGCTGACTGCTTTCGCCGATTATCCTGCGAGCCGAAGAAATCCATATCTTGAAACCGTGTGAAGTCTTAGTTAGTTGCTAACGCGGGTAATCAGGCGAACGAGACTTTCACTGGCTTGTGTACTTCTTCGTTGGTCGCTTCAAACAAGTCGGCTTCGCGGAAATTGCATGTACTGGCAACAATCACTGCCGGGAACTGTTCACGCTCTGTGTTGTAACGCATGACGGCATCGCTGTATGCCTGACGAGCATAAGAAACACGATTTTCCGTGGTGGTCAGTTCATCATGCAAATCACGTAAAGTTTCATCCGCTTTAAGTTCCGGGTAATCTTCCATCACCACATTCAACTTGCCCATGGCGTTGCCAAGCGTTTGCTCAGCCTGAGCCAGCGCACCAACAAGACCTCCCTCTTGCGGATTGGCTGAAGCTGCTTTACATGCGCTTGAGGCCTGATTTCTGGCTTCGATAACCGCAGTCAGGGTTTCCTTTTCATGCTTCACATACTTACTGGCAATTTCCACCAGGTTGGGAATAAGTTCGTAGCGTCTCTGCAACTGAACATCAATTTGAGAAAACGCGTTCATAAAACGGTTTTTATGCGTGATAAGCCGGTTGTAAACCATGACAAAGTAAGCTGCCAACAAAACGGCTACGATCAACAAAATAGTCCCTACACCCATCGTTTTTCTTCCTGTTTGTACTTTTTATACGTTCACGACAGGCTAGCGGCCATGTTTAGAACAGCTTTATGACACACAGTGCGCGGTAGCATTATCAACAACTTATGGGAACTCACATCCGAATCCGTCAAATCTCTAACTCAAATGTATCAATCACGCGAGCTAAATCACCCGTCTACTTGCGCTGCTTATGGCAAATTGGTTACTGTGAGGGCCATCGCAATTCGGAGCTATACAGTGTCGACAACGACTGCGTTACAGGACAGGTTTATATCGCTGAAGATTATCCAGCCGGTGGTGATTTCGGCGTTCACGGTGCTGGTGTTGGCGGCAAGCTTTATGGTTGGCAAACATGTTGGCTATTCAGAGGGCGTTCAGCACTCCGAGTCTCAACAAGTACCGCTGGTTACTCATTCAGAACAGGAATCAGGATAATAGAAACGGCGTTGGGATAAGCGCTGGAAAGCGAATTAACCGGCATCAACATTTTATAACAATGGGCAAGCTGCCCAGCTAACATCGCAAACGGTAACGCCGCCTACAATGCCGCTTTTAGGGTCGTTAACGCAACATCGAGCTGCGCATCGGGCAGTGCACCATAAGCATTGGCCACTTGTTCAGAATACTTTTCCTGTAAATCCTTTATTAGCAACGAACGACGAAACGCACGCGCCTCATCTGTGATGTTTACCGAACCTGTTTCCTTGTAAATCCTTTCCGGTGCGCTTGGTATGTATATGTCCGGTACCAGGCCACGACCATGCAACAGTCTGTGACTTGGCGTGCCATACATGGCAATGGTGGTTCGCACTGCCCCACCCAGCGGCGCCTGTAATGGAAATACTTTTTGAATTAATCCTTTGCCGTACGTGGGTGCACCAATCAGGGTTGCACGCTGATAGTCTTGCAATGCACCCGCGAGGATCTCTGCTGAAGACATACTGTATTCATTGACAAGAACCGCAACCGGGATATCGGTCAAAACATCACCTTCACGTGGCAACCGTCTTACTGCGCCTGTTTTGTACTGTTCGCAGTAAACCCAGGGTGCCTGATCAAACAAAGACATCATGTTGCGTGCGGCACGTGTTGAACCGCCCGGATTGTCACGCACATCAAGCACGATCGCTTTAGCATTTTGTGCTAAGAGTTCCCCGAGCAATTGCTTGACGCGTTCGTGTGTCTTGCCACCGAACCGACTGATTTTTATGTAACCGATGTTCGATTCCATCATCTCCGCTCGGGCGTAGTGCAGCTGTACTGCCTGACGTGTAGCTTCAAACGCAATTGCCTGACCGTCTCGCTGCAGTTTCAGTATGACTTTTGAGCCCGATTCTCCTTTGAGTAAAGCCGATATCTCACGTGACGATAAGGCCTTCAAATCGGTTTCGTTAACTGAAATAATTTGATCACCTGGCAGCATGTCTTGCTTTTCCAACGGGCCACCAAGCAATGCACCAATGACCAGTGGGTACGCCTCTTTCTGCGAACGGTATTTCAACCCCAGCCCAACAAAGCCGCCAGTACGCCGCTCAGTGTAAGATTTGTGTTGTTTCGGATTGATATAGTTGGCAAAAGGATCGTTGTACACCGACAGCACTTCATGGAGCATGTGCTGCATGTTGGTAACCGCATCTTCAAGCGGTAGTGTTGCAAACGTGTCCAGTTGTTGAATCAGCGCTTCGCGACTTTGTGTTTCACGCTGCTGAAATACCGATAGCTGTGTGGTGTCGATGATGTCCAGCGCCCTGATACATTGCGCTCGTGCTTGTTGAAATGTGCTCATGCGTGCTAACTAACCCCGGGCATTAACGAACTACTTAACTTCGTTGTATTTATGCAGAGCTTACATGCACAAATGTATCCATGTTTTCACCTTCAATACGGTATGCTTCACCGAATCCGACCACAAAAACACCTGATGTGGGGCGCAGTCGAAATAAGACAAAGTCAGGCAATTGGCGTATCAACGAGACGACTTTGCCTTGTCGCTCGTGGTATCGATCGAGTATCGGCTCATAGTCAGGATCGGTGCGTTCGATAACGGAAGCCTCACACTGATAACGTACCCTGCACCGCGCAAACAGATTATTGGAATCCTGCTCGTCATCTATCAGCATGACACCAACATTTCGATTAGCCAGCAAATCCCGAGTATGCACAGCCAGCTGACTGATAAACACGATTAAATCGGTTCCATCAAAAATAAACGGTGTATACCCACAGTGCGGTTCTGCATTATCGCCCAAAGTCGCAAGCTGCACCGTTTTCATGCGCGCCTTAAGTGCTTCACAACTTGAGCGGGGATCTTTTTTCGACATAGTTAGCGTTTGACGTATTTGAGTATCCGGATAATGCAGTATTACGCAAGCTACTGCTAAAAGACAAGCGGTGAAAATTGCACAAGATTTTACACACGCGATCGGTGTGCGCTTCTACTATCTGATGTGTCATTGAACCCCGCAAGAGTAGAAACCATGAACGATACCGCCGCGAATCTGGCCAACAATGCTCCAGCCTTTCTTGACTCTATTCCCATGGGTAAGCAATTGTGGCCAATACTGGTCGCATTGATCATTCTTATCGTCGGCATGATCATCGCCAAAATTATTCGAAAAGTCGTTGCCAAAGCACTCGGTAAAGTGAGTTTTTTAAATCGGGAGAATGCCGATGGCACCATACTCGACCTGGCGACACCAATAGCTTCACTGGTGTACTTCATCATTGTGTTGTTTGTCTTGATTGCGGTGCTCGGAGCGATGGGGCTCACCGATGTACTCGAACCGCTGAAAGGCATGGCGAACCAGTTTCTGGGTTACATTCCCAATATTCTTGGTGCCGGTATTGTCGGGTACGTAGGCTGGATTCTTGCGAAAATTATTTCAGAGTTCGTTGGTGTTGCGTTGAACAAGGCAGATCAGCAGCTGGCCATTCGAACCGGTAGCACCGACTTTAAAGTTTCAAAGTTAGGCAGTGCGTTTGTCTTTGGCGCCATACTGCTTCCAATAGTGGTCGCAGCGCTTGGCATTCTTGATATTGAAGCAATCTCAGAACCGGCCACTGCAATGATTCACAAGTTAATGGCTGCGGTTCCAAATATTATTGCGGCGGCTATCATTCTGCTCGTGGCCTGGTTTGTCACACGCTTTGTAGTATTCATGCTAACCGGTTTACTCGACGGCATGAACATCAACAGCATGCCTGAAAAGCTTGGTATGCAAGGTCTGTTTAGCGACTCGTTCACACCAACCAAACTCATTGGTGGTGCCATCATGTTTTTCTCCATGTTGGCGGCATCTACTGCAGCCGTCGAAAAACTGAATATAGAGGTGTTGTCGAGCATCATGGCAAAAGTGCTTGAATTTGGCGGCGGCATACTTGTCGGTGGGATTATTCTGGTGATCGGAAATTTTCTGGGCACTCTGGCCTACCAACATTTGTCGAAAAGCAACCCGGGGCTTGCCAATATTGCACGGCTGGCCATATTAGGTCTGGTGCTGGCAATGGGGCTGCGTGCTATGGGTCTGGCAGATAATATTGTGAACATGGCGTTCGGCTTTACCTTGGCAGCGGTGGCCGTAGCGGCTGCACTGGCCTTCGGGCTTGGTGGTCGTGATGCTGCAAAGCAAGTGGCAGATCGCTGGGCTTCCAAAATTGACTAACCGGTCGGCGTGTAACAACAGGTTTAACTGAATAACGTTATGGCTGACGATAACTTCGGATTCCGGGACGACGAGGAACGCAAAGCGTTTTATATCGCTTTGCCCGTTCTGGCATTGTTTGGCGGACTACTATATTACTTCGTATTTTCATCTGATGAAAATGTATCATCCAGTGCATTGGCAACCGGTGATGTTGAATTTCAGGATGCAGATGCCGACGGTATCGCAGATCATATTGATCGCTGTTTAGATGAAACAGGTACGCTCGAGAATCACGGCTGCCTGTCCCCTGTCGACAAGTCATCGGATAAGGCTGCCCCGGTTAAAGTAGCAGAGAACAACACTGCCCTTGCTAATCCGACACCCGTCAGCAATCAGGTTGCCGCTGAAACCGAAACCACAATCGAATCGCAAGCCGTTGCACAAACAAACCCACAAATAGACCCAGAACCAAAACCAAACCCACAAACAAACCCAGAACCAAACCCAGAACCAAAACCAGAACAAGAACAAGAACAAGAACAAGAACAAGAACAAGAACAAGAACAAGAACAAGACCAAGACCAAGACCAAGACCAAGACCAAGACCAACAACAACAATGCAAATGACACACTACATGTACTCACTGGTAAGGTCGTCCGAGTCGTCGTGCGGGTCGAAGCCGTACTGGATGTTGTGGTGCATCTTGTTGTTCGTCCAAACTCCGCCCTGGTGCCCGTACGAGTACTGGCCATAGTACATGCCTGTGTGTGACGTCGCCCGGTGACGGGGAACAAGTCATTCATGTTTCTCTGTTTTCGGTCGTTTTTGTCCCGGGATGGATGAATCATCCGGGTTATTCTTTTTCTCTGGGGCTTCCAATTACCTCACCCCGCATCTGGTGCACATTGAGGTACGGATTGGTTTGGCGGAAAACTTTGAAGTGCATCGACTGTCAGACACAAGTGCATCGACTTTCAGACACTACAGTAACAGCCCGACCAAATCGACGAGATATCGTACCGTAGATGTCCGAGTTCTTGATGTCGCCGTACACCTGGTAATCTTCGAAAATGGTGTCGACGTTGCTCAGATCTGTGCACAGGCCGCGGACCTTCCATACGAGGCCGTAGCTCTCGGGCGCCATGTATCCCATGTTTCCAAACGTTGAATCGAGGAGGTCCTGCGTGGGGTCAGAAGAAGATGGCCCGTTTCACACGTAGGTGTGAGGTGCTTACAACAACCTTAAACACTGCCTAGGAACTTTTGGTGTGACGAAGAGTAGTGCCCACTCCCTGGCACTTTGGGTCTGCACATAATCGAAAAAAGATATGCCACTACAACGAATGCAAGGAAAAGCTATCAAACCCAACAAAAGAAACTGAACCCGGCCGAGGTTACCCACCATGCG
>CALJNA010000113.1 GCA_937981955.1 uncultured Granulosicoccaceae bacterium | reverse complement strand
CGGTAGCGTTGTACCGCTTTGGCATCATCGGCGCGAAAAAAGTGTCCGTCACGCACAATGGATTGTCGGTTTGCCGCGCAGCTCGGGCATTGGGTGGTCGCATCCATGCGAACCTCCTCATTTGTCTGGGAATTTAAACAGTATCAGAAAAGTCTATCCCCAGCATGCTGGGGCAGTTTTTATCGCTCACCAAACAGATTTAACCCAAAAGGTGTATTTTTTGACGTTACGTCATTTTTTGACATACTGCTTGTCATTTTTTGACGCCTCGTCTATTATTTGCACATGACCATGTCTCGAAAACAAAGGGAGATTGCCAAGCGGCATACGCTATTTCTGGAAATAGCCCGGCAGATTATGCATGAAGAAGGTTTTCATCTTCTGTCCATGGAAGGCATAGCTGAGGCAGCGGAATACTCAAAAGGCACGGTTTACCAACACTTCACATGCAAAGAAGAAATTCTTGTGCAGCTGTGTAATCAAGACATGGGTGAGCTGTTGAGCCTGTTTCAACGTGCCGCAGAATTCGACAGCAATAACAGAGATCGCATGATTGCTGTGTTCTACGCCCACCAGCTCTGGTCTTGCATTGGTGATAACAGAACAGACATGCTGCAACACTTGTCTATGCATGGTGTGCGTGACAAGGTCACCGAATCCAGCCTGAAACAACATGATGAGCTTGAAACCGGCCTTGTTGGCCTTGTCAACAGCATTGTTGAACAAGCTCTTGAGGCTGGTGAGCTCAAAAAACAAAAACATCTTCTGGCCCCTGAAATCGTGTTTGGCATCTGGTCTCTTAGCTCAGGCGCACAGCTACTAAAAGCATCGGAGCTTCCACTCAATGAGTTTGGTATTCGAGACGCTGATATGAGCAGTCTCAGGACGATGCTTCTGGTGCTGGATGGACTTGACTGGCAACCCTTACACAGCGAAGCGCATTTGAAAAAATTATTAAAACAATTTCGAACGCAATTATTTGCTGAAGAGGTTAACCAGATCGGTCCGGATTCGTAACACGACCGTAGTAGAAGAAGATTGACCGGCGGGTTTGTCGAACGACAGCTTGGCCAGTAGATAGATCACACTTTACAAATGGAATACTTGTCATGATTGAAAGCTATGCGCGCGCTTTAATACGATTCCGATGGCCCGTTATTATTTTAACTATTCTGGTAACGCTCGCACTTGCCTCTGGCGGTCGGTTTCTCATATTCACTAACGATTACCGGGTGTTCTTTGGCCCTGATAACCCGCAACTGGTCGCTTTTGACAAGCTGCAGGAAACCTATACGAAAAGCGACAATCTTTTCATTATGATGGAACCCGAAAGCGGAACCGTTTTCGATAAGGACACCATGGCTGCGGTTGTCGATGTTACTGATCGCGCCTGGCAGGTGCCCTACTCCATCCGTGTAGATTCGATAAGCAATTTCCAGCACACGCGAGCCGAAGACGACGACATGTTCGTTGAGGAGTTAATCGAGGAACCCGAATACCTGGAAGCTGCCGATATAGAACGAATTCAGGCCATCGCCCTTGACCAGCCACAACTGGTCAATAAGTTACTCTCCACAGACAGCCGTGTTACTGGTGTCAACATAACGGTCGAGCTGCCAGCTCCATTAACTGAAGCTGATCAGCTGCTAACACCAGAAGAAAGGGCAGAAAAAGACCCTAACATTGCGTTAGCGGTAGCAATGAACTTCGCAAGAGAGATGGTTGCCGAGCTTGAAGCAGACTATCCGAATATCAAGTTTCAAACCACCGGCATAGTGGCGATGAATCAGGCGTTTCCTGAAGCCATAGAAGCTGATGCAAAATCATTGCTGCCAATGGCGTTTCTGGTTGTGATTGTCGGGGTACTACTGTTTTTGCGAAACTTCTGGAGCATGGTTGGAACTGTCATAGTTGTGCTGTTCTCGATTATGCTCGCCATGGGCACAGCTGGCTGGTTAGGAATATTGCTCACACCTCCCGCAGCATCAGCGCCTACGGTCATACTGACCCTGGCGGTTGCAGACTGTGTGCACCTGCTGGTTACTCTGCTGCAGAATATGCGAGAGAAAATGGCCAAGAATGACGCCATTGTTGAAAGTCTTCGCGTCAACTTTACACCTATATTTCTAACCTCGATAACGACCGCTATCGGTTTTCTGAGCATGAATTTCAGCGACTCACCCCCGTTTCATGATCTGGGCAATATCGTTGCACTGGGTGTTGGTTACGCTTTCATACTATCGGTATTCTTCCTACCTGCATTGATGTCGGTTCTACCGGTTAAAGCAAAACCCCGCACAAGCAACAAGAGTACACTTATGGAACGTTTCGCCGATTTCGTTATCGCGTTCCAAAAGCCGTTGTTATGGGGCATGGCAGTTGTGATGATTGGTTTTTCACTAATGACTCCGAAAAACGAACTTAACGATGTATTTGTTAACTACTTTGACACCTCAGTTCCATTCAGAGTGGCAACAGATGATGTGACTAACAAGCTATCCGGTCTGTACATCATGGAATACGATCTGGATTCGGGTGAAGAAGGTGGTGTTGGCAACCCGGCATTCTTGCAAGATGTAGAGAAGTTCGAACGTTATGTAGAAACACTAGACGGAGTCCAACACGTTAGCTCTATAACCGAAACCATGCGTCGATTAAATCGAAGCATGCACGGTGATCAGGACGAGTACTACAAACTACCCGAAGAGCGCGAGCTTTCTGCTCAGTATTTATTGTTTTATGAGATGTCACTGCCTAGCGGTCTCGATTTGAATAACCAGATTAATCAGGATAAGTCGAAAACCCGCATGTCAGTCACGATGGAAACCCGATCGACGCAGCAAATACTCGAGTTCGAAGCGCAAACCATGCAGTGGATGCAAGAGAATACGCCGTCAATCGCCACGGTGACCACGGGCGCGACCAGCATGTTCACTCATATCAGCATGCGAAACATTATCAGCATGCTCAGTGGAACAGCAATAGCGCTTGTTCTAATCAGTCTGATATTGTTGTTCGCGCTTCGTTCGGTCAAGTTTGGTCTTATCAGCCTTATTCCAAATATAATTCCTGCGCTAATGGGCTTTGGCGTTTGGGCACTGCTCGTCGGTGAAGTCAGCCTTGCAGTCTCGGTGGTTGTTGCGATGACACTGGGTATTGTGGTCGATGACACCATTCATTACTTGAGCAAATACCTGCGTGCTCGCCGTGAGCGTGGCATGTCGTCTGAGCAAGCGGTGCGATACGCGTTCAACACGGTTGGCGTAGCACTGGTGGTAACGACCATCGTTTTGGCTTGTGGATTTATGGTTTTAGCCCAATCCAATTTTCTACTTAACAGTCAGATGGGATTGATGACGGCCATAACCATTGTTATCGCACTAATAGTCGATTTCACCTTCCTTCCATCATTCCTTATGTGGATAGATAAAGACAAAACCAGCGAACCATCCAAAACCGACGAAGCGCCGCTAACAACTGCAGCGCAAGCCACATGAATACAATTACATTTAAGGAGATAACGATGAAACTCGCCTATCCAACAGCGCTATCCATGGCTTTGATAATGGGTGCAGCCCTGCCGGTTCAAGCTCAAACACCGGAAGAGCTGGGCCTGGAAATATCCAAACAGGTTAACGAACAAAACGATGGCTTTGGTGATTCAACCGCAAACATGACCATGACGCTAATCAACCGTTCAGGTAAGAAAAGTGTTCGCAGAATGCGGTCCAGAACACTAGAAGTTTCGAACGATGGTGATAAAAGCATGACCATCTTCGACGAACCCGCTGACGTTAAAGGTACCGCCAGCCTGACCTATTCACATGCGGTAGAAGCCGATGAGCAATGGCTGTTCCTGCCTGCGTTAAAGCGTGTCAAGCGAATTTCATCGAAGAATAAAACCGGCGCGTTCATGGGTAGTGAATTTGCATTCGAAGACATAAGCTCGCAGGAAGTTGAAAAGTACACTTACAAGCACCTTGGTGAAGAAGAACTTGACGGTATTCCGGTACACAAAATTGAAGCCTATCCTGCGTACAAATATTCAGGCTACACACGACTGGTTAACTACGTAGACAAGGAGAGACTGATCGGTTTAAAAGTTGAGTATTACGATCGTAAAGACAAGTTACTCAAAACCCTTGTGCTTAAAGACTACGAACATCACGACAGCAAGCACTGGCGTCCTGGGCGTATGGAAATGGTCAATGAGCAAACCGGGAAAAGCACCATACTCGAGTTTTCCGATTATGCATTTGGTACCGGTCTGAAAGACAAAGACTTCAGCAGCAATGCATTAAAAAAATTACGATGAACTGTTTCGGCTCTATAACTCGATGTAGCCTCACTTTAGCGCTGACATTGCTGAGCATCAGCAGTGTCAGCGCCGAGTGGACTAAGCGCGGTGATGTCAGATTGCAATTGCAAGGGTTCACTGATACATCACTGCACACCGCAGCGCAATCGACGAACCTATCACTGTCGGGTTCAGCCGAGTTCAACCGACCGATTGGTGAAAACGGAAATCTGACGATCAGCCCATTTTTCCGACTGGACGAGCACGACGATGAACGCACGCATGTCGACTTGCGTGAATTCATATACCGACACAGTGGAGATACCTGGGAGCTGAATGTAGGGCTGGGGAAAGTTTTCTGGGGCGTAGCCGAATCAAACAACCTGGTTGATATCATCAATCAGAGAGATGCAGTAGAAGGAATAAATCCGGAACACAAGCTTGGGCAACCCATGATTAACCTACTGTTGCTAAAAGATTGGGGAGAAATCAGCTTGTTTGTATTGCCGGGCTTCAGGGAACGTACCTTTGCCGGACAGGACGGACGACCCAGAGGCTTTTTTGCTGTTGATACTGACAACGCAGCCTATGAATCGGGTGATGAAGAAAAGCACATCGATGTTGCAGCGCGAATCAGTGGTGCGTATAACGAATGGGATATCGGTGCGCATATCTTTCACGGTACTGCACGATCACCCATACTGACATTTCCGTCATTCACACCTTTCTACTACCAGGTAACGCAAGCCGGTGTTGATATTCAAGCAACACTTGAGAGCTGGTTGTTAAAATCTGAAGTCGTATACCGCTCGGGTGAATTCATTGATGATCATGCTCAAATGGTCAACGGCTTTGAGTACAGTTTCTACAGTGTTGCCGAATCGTCTGTCGATGTTGGTGTGGTCGCGGAGTGGCTTTATGACGAACGAGGCGATCAGGCCGATAACGTGTTCCAAAACGATGTACTGGTCGGTCTGCGATTTGCGTTAAACGATGAGCAATCATCAGAAGCACTACTGGGAGTCATCACCGACCTTGATGGCGGCGCTGATGTGTTTACCGCAGAGGCAAGTCGAAGAATTGGTGATTCGTTTAAATTGATACTGGAAGCTTTTGTCTGGGCCAATGCTGATGATGATCCCTTGCTGAGTCAGTTACAGCAGGAAGACTATCTGCAGTTTGAGATAGGATATTTCTTCTAGAACGGCGACTCAATTTGCGACACCATGAGCTGGAAAAATATCGCTATGCCTGGGCATCTTTTTCCAGCTCAGCCACTTTCTTTTGCAACCCTAACAGTTCGCCGTGAACTTGCATCAGTTGCTGTCGCACATCATTAAAATAGCTCCCTACAAACGCTTCAACTTCAGAAAACACGCGCTCTTTATCCTGTTCAGATAACGACTCAATGTCGTTCAGATTCAGTTCGGTCTGACTCGGTATTGGGGGTCCTGGAAACTTGCGTGCTGTGTCACGAGCCATTTCGGTCCATCTTTTCGCAACCATAGCATCCGGATGCTCAGAAATGATTTCCGTGATCCACTGCTCCAGCAACCGAGCCTGGGAGTCGGTACTGGTGCGCAAATGATGAACATTATCCATTTGTTAGAGCCTGTAATGTGAACGGAACAAACAACTACCTCGCTTGCTTCAATCATCATACCCATGCTAATTCGCGCTCACAGGCTCGGGTTCACAAAGTTACACGTTTGGGTGGCTAATCTTCGCAAAAAATGCAGAGTTTGTAACAAACGGGTACCGCTGGCTTCGTTAAAGTCAAACAACGAAAAAATCAAGCATAAAGTAAGTGGCAAGTGTTCACGAATCCTTGTTCGAGTGACTAGACTTTGACAAGGAGATTTAAATGCGAATGAAGGAAACTTGAGAGTGAATCGACGTAAGCACAAAGCAAACAATCTCAAAGCATCACGCAATGCGTCTTTACATACTGGTTTATCAGTTTATAAATCGGGTATTAGAAGTATTGTGCCTGTTTTATTGACCTCCGTCGTCGTGTTGATCAGCGCCTGTGATTCGAGCAATGGCGTTGAAAGTCGACCTGTTTTCAATGCGGAGAACAACCAATTACCGGGCTCGGGCAACGCAATCGAAGGGACAACTGATAACAGCAACGAAAGCACGTCCACTGGCGCAACAGCTGGAAACAATACCGAAACAAACAATGATCAGACAACTGTTGATAACGGCAATACAACCGGCGCAAGCGACAATACAAGCAACACACAAAACAACAACAACACACAAACCAGTGGGTCACCAGTCACCAGCGACAATGGCAACCTTTCCACTGCAGAGCCTTTGGTGTTGCAACCCTTACCGCAACCACCACTGACCAGAGCACCGACTGCTGCAGATGAACCTATTCCTGTAACCGGTCCGTTCAGCACGGTAACCGAATACTTTCTTGTCCGCGACCCGGGTGACAAATTGCCTGAAGACACCACCGGCCAATTGACCGAAGATGATTTCAATCAGGGTCTGTTGCCCGCAATCGTCAGCACACCCTCGCACGTCGATCCGCTAGTTAACCGTGCACCCTATTTCGATGGTCTTGATAATCAAACGGTATTCGCGGGCAGCACACTTGAATTGGTATTACGACCTATTGACCCTGACGGCAACATTCCGGGTATGTTCCCTGAATCGATTCCGGAAGGAGCACAATACATCGATAACTTTAACGGCACTCGTACGCTACGATGGCGGCCACTACAGCCCGACGTAGGCATCCGCGAGTTTACTATCACCGCTGTTGACCCCGATGAACCGCAATACCGCACGCGGCAAACCATTCGTATTCGAGTTTTGATGCCAGCTGATCCTTCCGGCATTATCAATTTGGCACCGGGCGTGAACGCGGTGCGAAAGCACACGGTTCAGGTAAACGATCCGGTGGTGATACAACTTAAAGGCACAGACCCGAACGGCACTATCCCGAGTCTGGAAGTATTGAATCAACCACCAGGTGCAACCCTGCTACCGCATCCTTTTGAACCGGATTTCAGTGTGCTGCGTTTTGTCCCGCGCACCACCGGTACTCTTAACATGACCGTTATTGCCAGAGACGCCGAAAACCCCGACAGCACCGGGAGTACCGAACTGGAAATCGATGTACGGCCTGCATCAGACTTTATTCGCGATGGCAGCCGGCTTCGCGATCTTGCCACTGCGCGTGCCTTTCGATTTGGCTATGCCTCACTGAAAGACTTTTATTACCGCCCCGACGGCGCTCTTTATGCACGAACAGCTGCTGAAGAATTTAATTTTGTGACCAGTGAGAACTCTCTGAAGTGGAGTTTTCTCAATCCGTTACCGGGGCGATATCGCTGGGCTGCTGCAGATAATCTGGTAACATTTGCACGTACCAAAGGCATGGAAGTGCACGGTCACACTCTGGTATGGCACCGACAATTGCCGAACTGGATAAAGTTTTCAGAACCGGAAACGCGTGAAACACACATGCGCGAGTTTATCGATCGCGTTCTGAAACGATACGGCGACCGGGTTGCGCTTTGGGATGTGGTTAATGAAGCTTTTGAAGATGATGGAACTTACCGAAACAGCGTCTGGTATGAAGCCATGGGTGAACGGTATATTGAAACAGCCTTTCGTCAGGCTCGCGAATCGGCACCCAACGCACGTTTGCTTTACAACGAATATGACGTGGCCTGGAACGGACCGAAATCAGATGCCATGTTTCGAATGCTGCAGTCGCTAAAAGATCGTGGCACCCCGCTTACCGGTGTTGGATTTCAAATGCACATATTTGCAGCATTCGATAAATTTGATGAAGTCGAAGCCAACTTCCAAAAAGCAGCCGATATGGACCTGGATGTTTATATCACTGAGCTGGACGTATCAATCACCGACGGTGCCACCGAGCAGCAGCAGGCTGACGTGTATAGGCGAGTGCTCGACATATGTCTGAGGCAACCCCGGTGCAAAGGTTTACAAACCTGGGGATTCACTGACCAGTATTCGTGGCGCAGGGATTTTAATCCATTGCTCCTCGATACTGCTTATCAGGCGAAGCCAGCCTATAGCGCGATGCAGGAACGTTTAAGCGAGAACTAGAGAACGCTTGTAGCCGACTCTTCATTAGCGATGGGTCGGCGCAAGCTTTATTCGTTTTCGTGTCGTGCGCTTACACTTGGCTCGTTGTCTTCATCAACAATGACGGAAAGCTGAATCGGTCGGCAGCAAACGTAGCAATCTTCGATGTACTGCTGATCGTCTATTGAGCAGTCCACGCTAATATCAAAAGGATCGCCACAGTACGGACAGTGTATGGAAACCAGTTTAAGCATGTCCATGGCGCGACTATTGTTACCCAATGTTGTTGGCTAAGTACTAATTAAGGGCCATGTGTTAAGCACTGACCTTTTTGCGCATAAACAACATACGCAGTGCAAACAACGCGAAAATAACAAACCAGACCAGCGACCATTCAGCAATACTCAATCCGAGAAATCGCCAGTGCACTTCAGCACAATTACCATCGCCCTTAAACAATAGTTCAAGGGTTCGCATGAACGGCATGTTTTCCAACCAGAATTGCAAACCGGGGCCACACTCTGGCACCTGGTCCGCGGGTAAATGCTGTAACCACACCTGCCTACCGGCAGTTGCCAAACCGCCTATGGCGGATAAAAGGGCCAGCAAACCCACTATTCTTTGCGCCAACCAGGAACGTGCCGCGACTACGCCAATAAGCGCAGCAATGCCAATACCGTAATAGAAAAAGCGCTGCGTAATGCACAGCGGACAAGGGTCCAGATATTTAACGAACTGCAGATAATATCCATAGCCCAGCAATCCTGCGACCGCCAGAAAAACAACCAACCAGGACCATCTGTTGGCTGTTGGAGGAGAATGATGTTGGGTCAAATCGTTCATTTTTGTCGCGTTATATTGAGTCAGTTAACGTTCATTATTATAGTAGTTGCTTGCACAAATAACGCCTAAGTCAAACCCATGAATGGCCCACAACCTGAAAATCCTGTCATCACAGATGTGCTTCTCCGGTAACCAAAACACACCTGTTCGGTAATCAATTCAGTGGTATTGGTAGTTTTACCGCTGTTAATTAGCCAATTCAGCCATTCTCGGGACTATTACCATTCTGCATAGGTGCAATTGTCACTCTTCCTGCACGCGATACATCCAAACTGTAACCACTTTCACTGACCACGTAATACGCGCCTTGCAGCGCTTCAAGGAGTAAACAGATGACTCGCTATCAGGAACAGTTTCGAAAAAGCACGCTTTGTATCGCCATTGCCGCATCAACCATGATCATCGTGGGTTGTGGTGCAGGTACTGGTACCAGTACCGGTATTGACCCAAGTGTCCGATCATCAGAAGAACAGCAGGAGGTACCCAGTTCAACGGTTGCGTTGTCGGTGCGACTGCCACAACGAATGATGAATCTCGGCATTCCCATCGATGTGGTTGCCACGGTCAGTGGGGAGACGCTCACCATGAACAAAAATGGCGACCTGTACAGCCTGGACATTGCATTACCACTATTCCGTGAATACGCAGTGTTCCTTGCAGCGCAGCGTTCAACCGACGGATTGATTCTGGCTGCAGCTCAAACCACAGTCAGCACCGATGCGAACCACGTGCCGCTGGCAATTCCACAACAACTGTTCAGCACTGATATCGACGATGACAGTGATGGCTTTGACAATATTTCCGAAATTGAGCGAGGTTCAGAGCCACGCTTGCAAACAGCTGACTTTGATGGCGATGGCATTCCCAACGAATCAGACAGCGATGATGACAACGACGGTATAGCGGATGTGTACGATGCGTTTCCACTTGACGCATCAGAAGGTGTGGATACTGACGGAGATGGCATTGGTGATAACCGTGACCGCGATGACGACAATGATCAGATTCTTGATGTTGATGACAAGTTCCCTCTGGATGCAAACGAAAGTCTCGACCTGGACCTGGATGGCCTGGGTAACAGCGTCGATCTGGATGACGATGGTGATGGCACTATCGATCTGGAAGATCCACAACCTTCGAACCCGAACATAACGGGTAATGAAGATTCAGACGGCGATGGTTTCCGTGATCTAGAAGATGCATTCCCGTACAACGCATCTGAACACTCAGATGCAGATGGTGATGGCATTGGCGATGAAGCCGACCCGGACGATGACAACAACGGTATTCCAGATATCCAGGACAACGCCATTGTCGGTATCCCCTTCTCTACTCGTATCCCGACGATCGATGGCGCATACGGTTGGTGGGAATGGAGCGATGCCGGACGATCAGATAACAAGGGTAACTACCTGCACATCAATCACCTGATGATCGATGAAAAAGGATTGTTTGTTGACGGCACCGGTGAAACAGACTGGAACGCATTAGGCCAAAGCAGCTTTTGGCGCGCCAAGCACGATGGTACGAATCTGTATGTGTTGATTGTCGTTAAAAATGAGCCTTTTTTCGAGCACTTCAGCGATTCATCTGACGTCTGGCACGATGACACAGTTGAACTGTACTTCGATATCGGTAACGATAAAGCGACCTCATTCGGATCAGACGACTTTCAACGTATATTCCGCTACGACCACAATGCCAGCGATAATATTCTGGATGGTTTCCATGCGGCACCTGGTATGCGCAGCTACTACCGAAGCAGCCGCGCGATGGAAATGATGAGCCAGACTCAGGCGATCTATGAGATATCAGTCAACCTGGCATCAATCGGACTACGACCTGAACAACGGTTTGGTCTTGATGTTCAGATCAACGACGATGACGATGGTGGTCTGCGTGATTCCAAGTGGGCCTGGTACGCTCCTTCCTATCAGGATGAAAGCTGGAATAACCCAAGTCTTTTCGGTACAGCAGCTCTCGGCCCGGTCCGAAATGCTAATGCCGACTAACAAGCAACACCCGTGAATGTTTGCCCCGCTTTTTAGCGGGGCTTTTTTTTGGCTAGAAATCGAGCTGACAGAGATCTGTGCTCTTTACTCATTCAAATCAACAGCTTAATAATCTCAAATCATAAAATTGACTAATTTTCCTATTGTCCGATATCACAACCGTTTCCAACTATCAACAAACTGGCTGATCAGCATCTCTACCACCAGCTGATCAGCATTTTTCTTATCGCTATATAACTGATTGGTCATACGAAGTCCTGCTGCACCATGCACACCAGACCAGAGGGTACGAGCACCAATTTCGACATTGGTGTTACAGACAGAGGCATTGAGCTTCTTAAGCTCATCCTCAACCAATTCAAATAACGAGCGAATACGTACACCCAATTCCATGGGTCGAACCACGTCCTCCGGGGGCGGCGCCTGAAACAGCAACTGAAACTGATGCGTGTTGGTCTGCGCAAATTTCAAATAGGCCATTGCCATAGCGCGTATCGATCCTTCAGGGTCTTTATGTTTTTTTCGCGCACGGTCACATTTGGCAAACAAGGTATCCAAACTCTGCACGTTCACGTGCAAAAAAATCGCCTGCAAATTTTCAAAAACTGAATACAGCATACCGGGTGTATAGCCCACAGCTTTTGCAATCTGGCGAACCGTCACGTTTGATACACCCTGCTCTTTTACCAAATCCAGCGTGGCATCGATAATGAGCTGCTGCAGCTCCTCTTTTGTGTGATCGCTTCGACGGCCCATGGCTTATCCGAGATTACCAGATATTAAACATTGTTCAATTATACAGATTTTTAATTGAACATCGTTTAATTTATCGACCGTGGCGATCGAAACTGAAGCTATTCGGCGCCATTTATTGAACATTGTTTAATTACTTACGAGGGAATCATCATGTTCAAACAGATTAAATCATTGATTAGTAAAGATATTATTCATACTTTGCGAACCAGAACACGCTTGTTATTTTGCGCGCTTGCCGCGTCTGCTGCCTTAGCAGGACCTGTACAGGCGGCTGGAATACTCACTCCTAAAGGGGGCGGCCCTAAGTTAACACTGGCTGAGCAGCACGTGCAGGTCACATTAGAGAACGGCTACTCCGTAACCGATGTTGAGCAAGTGTTTAAAAACCCAACTGGTTCAGATCGCGATGCGCGATACAGTTTTCCAGTACCGAAAAACGCAGCCGTTGGTGAGTTCACTTATTGGATTGACGGCCAACCGGTGCACGCAGAAGTCCTGGAAAAAGAAGCCGCGCGTGCATTACACAACAGGGAAAAACAGCAAGGACGTGAAACGGCATTGGTCGAAAAAGACGAATACAGGACGTTTGAAGTAGACGTATCTCCCGTCCGCGCAGGTCAGGATGTACGCATTCGACTTGTCTACTTACAAAAACTGAACGTGGATCATTCAATGGGGCGCTACGTCTACCCGCTCGAAGAAGGTGGTGTGGATGAAGCGCGTGATGCCTTTTGGACGCGTAACGACACTGTCACTGAAGCATTCAGTTTTCG
>CALJNA010000112.1 GCA_937981955.1 uncultured Granulosicoccaceae bacterium | reverse complement strand
AAAACACTTTGCGAGCGTGAGGAATTCGATGCGGTTGCAGATCTGGCGCAGTATCTGCCCATCACGATCGTTGCAGAATTGGTTGGATTACCCAAAGCAGTCGACTCGGGCCAAATGCTGAAATGGGCGAGCGCTGCGTTCAACCTTTTTGGCACAGAAAACGAACGCACTGCGCAAGCATTTGAGGACCTAAAAACACTACGCGACTTTTTACTCGAGTACGGCCGACCTGAAAAACTGGTTAAAGGCGGATGGGCAAAACGCATATTCGAAGTTGGACCGGAACGTGGAATCTCTTATGAGACCTGTGCACAACTCATGCGCGACTACATTAACCCGTCACTCGATACCACCATTTCCGCTACCGGGCAAATCATCAAGCTATTCGCTGACAATCCGGAGCAATGGGACAAGTTGCGTGCTGACGCATCACTGATTCCAAACGCGATTGAAGAAGCTGTCCGACTATCAACGCCAATTCGGGCATTCACACGCTATGCAATCGAAAGCGCCGATGTGTCAGGTTGCATTATCCCGAAAGATGAACGGGTGATAGTCTGTTACGCGTCTGCTAACAGAGATGAAAGAAAGTATGCGAATCCGAATAGTTTCGACATCACACGTGATGTGCATGATCATTTAGGTTTTGGTCAAGGTGTGCATATGTGCATGGGTATGCATCTGGCGCGACGGGAAATGATCTTGCTGCTCGAAGCTCTGCGCCGCCGCGTGTCGCGGTTTGAAATTACAGGGGAGCCCGAGGTGGCCATGAACAATACCATCCGCGCATACTCGAAACTACCTGTTCGCGTACACCTGGCAAAACAGGTACTCACTGACAACACGCTCACCTCAGAAGTTTCATCTGGTTGGCTAAATGTAAAGGTATCAGACTGCTCCATTGTCGCTACGGATACACTGGGACTGAAGTTAACGCCAGTTGAAGGCGACACCTTGCCGCCTTATGATGCCGGTGCTCATGTCGATATCCGCATCAATTCCGGGTTGGTCCGACAATACTCTCTAACCGGCGACCCGTCCGATCGCTCTCAATATCGACTGGGTATTTTGCTGGATTCCAACTCCCGTGGCGGTTCCTCGACAATACATGCTACTTTTAAAACCAATCAAACAATTCAAATTGGCAGGCCGCGAAATCACTTTCCAATGCACAATGCAAGACACTCCATATTGTTTGCTGGCGGGATTGGTGTAACGCCTATTTTAGCTATGGCCTATACGCTGGAATCATCGGGCGAATCCTGGGAAATGCACTATTGCGGCAGAACAAATGATCGCATGGCATTTCGTGAGGAGCTATCCCGGTTTGGTAACAAAGTACACATGCACACTGATGATGGACCAACCGATCAGACATTGGATATTGCGACCGTTCTGCACAATCCAACTTTGAACAAACATCTATATGTGTGCGGACCAAATGGCTTTATGGATTTCATAGTTCAAGCTGCCGAAGAGAGTCTTTGGACGCCAACCAACGTACACCTGGAAAGATTCGGCGCCGAGGTTGATACCGATGGTGAAGCATTCACCGTTGTGGCGCAAGAATCGGGAATCACATTTGAAGTCAGGCCCGGTGAAACCATCACCGATAAATTATCTGATAATGGAATTACCGTACCGATGTCTTGTCAATCGGGTATTTGCGGTACTTGCTTAACCCGAGTGATTGAAGGCACACCAGACCACCGCGACCTGGTGCAAACAGAATTGGAAAAAGCACAGAACACACAATTGACGGTATGCTGTTCCCGTTCCAAGACGCGCAAGCTTGTTTTGGATCTGTAAAGTCAGATTCAATCACCCTTTCTGTCATAGTTGGATCCAGATAGAGTTATTAAATTAGTATATTAGCGGCAATGCACTGCTCCGACCACACTGCTATAGTAAGAACATGCAATTAAAAAACCATGAGCATATTAGTCATTTAAGCTATTGTACTAATATACATGCCGCTGAACATTGGGATGACGTGTTAAAGAGCTTACACTCGCACGTTCCCAGCATACGATCAAATTTACGTCTTAAACCCGAAGAGCCTTTTGGCCTAGGTCTGCGTGTTGCTGCCACCGCAGCCGCCACGCTGGAATCTCAAAAAGCAAAAGAGGTGTTAATCGAAAGCCTCGAAAATATGAACTGTTATGTGTACACCATAAATGGATTCCCATACGGAAATTTTCATGGTGAACGGGTTAAAGAGGCTGCATACAAACCCGACTGGACCGATATACGACGTTTGAATTACACAAACTCTCTTGCCTACTTATTAGCCGATATTTTACCTGAACGGACAAACGGCACTATAAGCACAGTTCCAGGTTCTTTCAAGCCATGGGTAGCTAAAAATGACAGATTGCTGAGTCAAATCGCTGATCATTTGATACAGCATGTTGCCCTACTAATGAGCATTAAGGATACTTGTGGTAAGCACCTAACATTGTGCCTGGAACCTGAGCCGTTTTGTCTAATGGAGACAATTGAAGAAACCGTTGAGTATTTCAAAAAATACCTATTTTGTAACAATGCAGTTAAACGACTATCCGATCTAACTAAAATGTCAATGTCTGATTGTGAGTCAGCTCTTCATTCCCACATAGGCGTGTGTTATGACGTTTGCCATGCGGCTGTTGAATTTGAAAATGCACACGACAGTATTGCCTCCCTAAAAAAAGAAGGGATAGATATTTCAAAAATTCAATTAAGTTCAGCTCTGCGAATCGATACAGTATCAAAGCAAACTTGCGCCGCGTTGGCGCCATTTGCCGAGCCAGTCTATTTGCATCAAGTTGTTCAACTCGATCAAAACGGTAAACTCACCCGTTTCAAAGATTTGCATGACGCTCTGTCTACGCAAGAAGCAGCCTATGGTAGTGAGTGGCGCATACATTTTCATGTACCGATATTCTTGAGTGAACTTGAGATGTTTGGTACAACCCAGAAATTCTTGAAAGATATCCTGGCCATACAAAAATCAGATCCCGTAACCGATCATCTGGAAGTGGAAACTTACACTTGGGATGTTTTGCCTGAAGAATACAGAGAAATTGAATTAACTGCGGCTATAGCGCGAGAGATTGATTGGGTCAGAGAACAGTTTTGAAATAATTGCTGAACAATATTTTTCCCAGATAGAAACAACAATTCATGTTCATTAAACCTGGTGACGCACTAGCTCTAGGGCGTGTATCCAATTTACCAACCGTATGGACCAACATGTTAGCCGCCTTGGTCCTGGTGAACGTTACGCCAGAACCATCGGCATGGATGCCATTGCTAATTTCTCTCTCCCTATTCTATACAGCCGGAATGTACCTGAACGATGCTTTTGATGTGCAAGTGGACAGTATTGAACGTCCAGAAAGACCCATTCCATCAGGTAGAGTTAGTCTTCGAACAGTAATTACCATCGCATTAATCATGTTCGTGATTGGTTTCTGTTTTCTCTTTTTAATTGGAGCCAAGCAACCTCAAAATATAGGACTCAACCCAGTACTAAGCGGGTTAGGTTTGTTCTTCTTTATTGTTCTCTACAATGCATGGCATAAAAACAATCCATTAAGTCCTGTGTTAATGGGAATGTGTAGATTTTTCGTTTATCTCACTACAGCATTGTGTTTCGTAGTCTCGCTACCTACTGAATTTTGGGCGGGCGCTTTGGCGCTATTTAGCTATCTAATCGGTTTGACCTACATAGCAAAGCAGGAGCATCTGAGGGAAATTAGCAATATGTGGCCACTGATTTTTCTGTTCTCTCCTGCCATATACGGTTTGTGGATTGTTAAGGACACGCATGAAGCATGGATGTATCTGATTCTCCTTCTTGTTTGGGTAGCGTTTTCACTACGTTTTCTGTTTAGGAGATTACCGGGCGACATTAAATATTCGGTAGCAAACCTCATTGCCGGAATGTGTTTACTTGACGCCATGTTAATAGCAGGAACGGGTAACTATCAAATAGCGTTATTAGCCGTTCTTGGGTTTATTGTGACGCTTATATTTCAACGCTTTGTAGATGCAACCTAAACTTGTAATGGAGTGCTAGTTAAGCATTTCAGACGCAATATTAACGGACATTAAAATGCAGCAGACTCTTGTCATACTGGTGGTGGGCTTAAGTCCTTCGTTAGTTGGAAAATATACTCCAAATTTAGAAAAACTAGTAGCGCGTGGTGGCATGAGACCGATGAATGCTGTTACGCCAGCGGTAACGTGCAGCGCACAATCTACACTATTAACCGGCCTTCTTCCCAATGAACATGGCATAGTTGCGAACGGCTGGTATTTTCGTGATTTATCTGAAGTCTGGTTGTGGCGGCAGTCAAATAGATTGGTGGAAGGTGAAAAAATTTGGGAAACCGCGAAGGCGCGTAATGAAAGTTTCACCTGCGCCAAAATGTTCTGGTGGTACAACATGTATTCGACCGCCGATTGGAGCGCGACACCGAGACCCATGTATCCCGCAGATGGTCGAAAAATTCCTGATCACTACACGCATCCAGCAGAGTTACACGATGAACTTGATGCAAAACTGGGGCAGTTCCCACTATTCAAATTCTGGGGTCCAATGGCAGACATTAGTTCAAGCCAGTGGATAAGCAATGCCACGCAGCACGTGATGGACACAAGGAGTCCAACACTTACACTAACCTATTTACCTCATCTCGATTACAATTTGCAGCGCTTAGGCCCGGACCTGTCAAACCCGATCTTACAAAAGGACTTACTCGAAGTTGACTCGCTTTGTGGTGAGTTGATATCCACAGCTGACAAAACTGGTCAAAATATTATTGTGGTCTCAGAGTATGGAATTACACCTGCAACCGATGCCGTACATATTAATAGAGTGTTACGAAAGAACGGGTTGCTCGCGGTTCGAGTTGAACAAGGGCGAGAGCAAATAGACGCCGGTGCATCCCAGGCATTTGCTGTATCTGACCATCAGATTGCACATATATATGTGAGTAATCATGAGCGCGTTCAAAGCGTTAAGGAACTAATTGAGTCAATAGATGGCGTGGAGTCAGTTTTAGATGAATCCGGAAAAAAAGCTAATGGACTGGATCATCATCGATCAGGTGAATTAGTTGCAATTGCAAAATCTGACCGTTGGTTTAGTTATTATTATTGGTTAGAGAATGAACGTGCTCCAGATTACGCCAGAACAGTAGATATACATCGTAAACCGGGTTATGACCCTGTTGAACTGTTTATTGACCCGGAAATAAAATTTCCAATGCTTGCTGTGGGAGCACGATTGGCAAAAAGAAAAATGGGGTTTAGAAATTTGCTTGATGTTATTTCATTAAAAGACACCAAGCTGGTAAAGGGAACTCACGGCAGACCAACTGATAGTTTGGAGGATGGCCCTTTGGTGATATCGTCCAATTCCTCAATGCTACCAGAAGAGAGCATGCACTCAACTGAATTCAAAGAGTTTGTGCTCAAACATATATTTGAGAACAGCTC
>CALJNA010000111.1 GCA_937981955.1 uncultured Granulosicoccaceae bacterium | reverse complement strand
CAACGAAAGATATTCTGCAGTACGCGGTTGGACTTCGTGTCCATAGTCATCTCCTTCCTTGGAGTAAAATCTGCTTCTGCATTGAAGCTGGTGTGGCGTAAGCTTACACCCTTCCCGCGCTAGCGGGTATGTTCAACAACAAGTAGACAGCAGAGTGACGTGTTAAAACACATCACTCTACATATATATCTCCAGAGCATGCTAATACCACCCCAACGCCAAAAATAAACTCCCCACTACTCAACACCTTACCCCATCCCCAACCAAATACCCCTGCTGGCTGATAGACAGCACTTTGCCACCTATCCCCAAAGCATGAAACACCGCAATCAGCCACCTATCAACACAACCGTTTATTTCAAAGGCCGGTCAAATCTACATCGAAGCAAGTCTCTGTGCTCTTATAAGTTTCCTCATCAAAGCTACTCGTACACACCGTTAAAGTCGAATCAGTGGAACTCATCATGCTAAATCCATCTTCAATATTAACCGGCAAATTCTTCACATCCACTTCAAACTTCTTAATGCGGTTGACTTCATCCTGCGTCCATTCACCAGTTTCAAACTTGTAGTCATGATAAAGAGCCACTGCCTCGTCTACGGTCATTGAAATGTCAAACGGTGAAAACATGGCATCTGACCTTAAATGCAGAGTGGCAAGGCTCATCGCGTGCTCACGTAAATCCATGGTTTTCTCATCGGGTTGCATGCCAGCCCCGATGCCATCTATCACTTCAGAGAAATCTGGTAATTCGCCCTGGGCCAGGCGCTGCATTTGCATTTCCATGATCACGCTCATGGGTGGCATCTTTGGGGTATTTCGAATTGACATATAGCTCAGCCACTCCATATACGAGTTACGCTGCTCCTCAGACAAGTTCCGCCCTTGCAACCACAGATCGAGTTTTTCTCGTTGCTCTTCATCTGCCAGGGATTGCTCGTTCATCCATTCAACATACGCAGCCGGTGTTTCCCGTTGCTCTTCTGGAATATACAGTTCTGCTCGCCAATCCATATTGAAAAACACGCTGGCCATATACCCACCATCGCGTTCGTTATAATCGTAACGATGTTCCTCATCCGGACTTAAGTGTGTTACCGCTTGCTCCATCATATCGGTAACCGAATGTCCGACGACTTGTAACACCCACTCATCTGCGCCATGCAAAACCACCTGGCCGGGCGCTCCTCCACGTGGCGGAGCCATATCTACCGAATAACCATTCGCGCCAGAGCCTGCGAACGTAAACCATTGCGGATTCCAACCGGCCTCATCAACGGCATCACCTTCTCTGACTTCCCACACCGTTGGTTCGTAGTGCTGATCGGGGTTAGCCGCATAATATTTGGTATTAAACTCTGCTTCGGATGTGTACATGTCCAAATAAAATTCATATCGCTCAAGTGCTCTATCCAGCGTTAGAAATTCATAGTTCCCAAATAGCGGAGCCCAACGCGCTTCACCATCCACTGTTATTAATGATTCATCGTCGTCATACATGACCCACTGTCCGTTGGCAATTTTGTATAACTCGCGTAAATCTTCAGGCAGGCGGTATCCAATTTTTTCCTCTACGGCCACAACCTGTTTCTCGGTAGCCGGTGGCAGCAAGTAAGCTTGCATATCAACGCCAAGCTCTCCATGAAAAGCTATCCACGCACTCAGTGCAGATTCCAGTGGTGTCATTACTCGGGCTCCTGATCAAGTAAAGTGGCCAGCATACCAGTATGATTATTTAAAAACTGTCGCGTTATCTTGTAGTGCTCGGTGTCTTCATAGCTGGTTTCGATTATGCCCTGTTCTCCCAATACGAATATCTGCGCATCCGGGTACGCCATAACAATGGGTGAGTGGGTTGCGATAATAAACTGGCACCCTTCCGCTACCAGCTGATGCATCCTGGCTAACATGGTCATTTGACGCGACGGTGAAAGTGCAGCTTCGGGTTCATCCAGAATGTATAGCGACTTTCCCGAGAACCGTTTCAATAACAGGCTCATAAAGGATTCGCCGTGCGATTGTTCGTGCAGTGATTGCCCACCGTAGTAGGTAATAATGGGTGGACCGGCAACCGGATTATCATCCTCGTCGAGCGCCTCAATCTCTGTTGCCACATTGAAAAAGCTCTCAGCCCGAAGGAAAAATCCGTCTTTTGGTTTTTTTATTCCACGCGATAAACGGATGTAGTCACTTAAGTTGGAGTGGGAGTTTCGGGTACTAAAACCGAAATTTTTTGAACCGCCTTCGGGGTTAAAACCTGCAGCAACGGCCACAGCTTCGAGTAGCGTTGATTTTCCTGAGCCGTTTTCACCTACAAAATAGGTCACGCTGGGGTGCAGTCGCAACTTATCGAGTGATTTAATCGCGTTAAGGCAGAACGGATATTTTGAAAAATCCTCTACCTTGTCGCGTTTGAGTTTTATATCTATCAGGAACTGTTCAGATATCACACCATGTCCAGTTTTTTGAACTTACAGCGTTTGAATGAAGGGGACGCTGTACGGTTAGCTTAACTACTCCCTTGTTCTGCTTTCTCTTTCAAAGCTTCGTTCATCATGTTCAGCATGGGAGGTACGCCTTTATCCATTTGCCCTCGCATCATTGACGCCATTAAGCCTTTAAACGTTTCTTTGTGTATGAGCTTGGTTCCGGACGCGGTTTGTTCCAGTTCGATAATTTTGTCGTTGGTAAATATGAACCCAGCCATCATGTGGGCACGCCAGTGCAAAAGCTTTGGCTTATCGAGTTTGATTATTTTCGGCTGATATTTCGGGCCATCCTTGCCAGCCTCCTTACTCATCATGGTAATGCTGACAGTAGAACCCTCAGCTACCTCACCAGATGATGCATTGATCGTCGGGCTCCATTCGTGCCATTTATCCACATCGGTTACGATGTCCCACACTGTTTCAATTGGTGCCGCTATTTCAATTTCAGTTGTAATGGTCTGCATGTCTTTCCCGTCAATGGCCAAATAGATAATACCAATTATTAACAACGCACCCAGTAATTTGAATGCTGTTTTCATATGTTTACCACCTTAAGACTTTCTTTTAACCGCCGCTTTACGTGACAGTATTAAGGACAGTTGCTCTTGATCAATTGCCCGCCCCTTTACGCAGTGCAACAACTCATCGATACGGTCATCACCCCAGAACAACTGGTCTTGATAACAAAAACTTGGCACACCAAAAATACCAAGCGCTATCGCCTGCTCGGTTGCATCGATCAGTGATTGTTTAACCTCGGCACTGGTGGCAGCTGCAAGCAACGCTACCGGGTCCAGATCACACGCTTCGAGCACTTGCTGCACAGTCGCATCGACAGTAATGTCTTTGCCTTCGCTCCATGCCGCATGCATTATCGCCTTGGCAAATTGCAGGCGTTGCTCGTTGTCTTTTATTGCTGTTGCGGTGCGTAAGGCCAACAAGGGGTTGAACGGATGTGCAGGCGGCCCTTCCACATTTAAGCCGTAGCTGGCTGCGCGGCGCAATACGTCGGTAAAGGTATATACCCGCTTGGCTGGAATCTCGGCTGGGCCCATGTGGCCGTGCGCTTTCAACAAACCGGCAAACAATATGGGTTTGGCAATGATGGGCAGCCCGGTTTCTTTAGCTACCCGGTTGAGCTGCGTGCCGGCAAGCCAGGCGTACGGGCTGATGGGATCGAAGTAGAAGTCAATCATTCGATTATCACTCTTGAGTCAAACGCGATATATCGAACCAGACTTTACGCGAAAAATCGGGCTCTAGCGAACGTTTATGTTTATCGCGTAAATTTTACTGCCTAGCAGGAATGACGATTTGACCGTGTAGCTCACCATATCCTCGCCAACAAAATCGGGGCGGGCAACGTACACCAGCCTTTTTGATTGCACTTGCTGACCAGCGCAGTTGCCAGACGACCCAACTTCCGCGTCTTCGGGAATTTCCAGGCTACCGACTTCAAAGCGTAAATCACCGCCTTGCGGGTATTGTTCAATAAAAATTTCAAAATGCCGCGAGGAACAGTCACGTCGCCAATAGCCAAATTCACCTATAACCGTTTCGGAATTTTTAGGCAACGTTCTGTCTTTGGAGATAACAGGTATGCTGGCACAAGCACTGAGTGCAACCGCGCAAACACCTGCTAGTGCAATACTTTTGTAGAGTGTTAGTTTTGCATTGCTTGGTCTGGCGATACAACTTTTTTTAGGTGGCTTGTTTACGCTCGTTTCAATGTTAGTTGCACAGGTGGGTTTCATTGTGGAGTTCCTTCCGGTCGAAACACGAAAAGCCTAACAAACCCCGGCTTTCGGACAGGCTTACAAAGTATCAACTAATCCATCTGGAAACAATGCAATCTCGCCGCGTTTGCACTCTTTTACCGAGAACCAGCGCGCAACTGATTCAGCGCCACTGTCTTCTGAGAACACCACCCTCTCCTGTGTGTATAAGGAGCTATCGCGCAGGCCCACACTTGCCGCCAGAATAATTTCATGGCCAACCAGACCTTCGTGTTCATACAGGTTTTCATACATGCGCCATGCACTGGTGATATCAATCTCGACGCCTAGCTCTTCCATGAATTCTCGGCGTAAAGCCGTTTCACGTGTTTCACCAAATTCAACGTGCCCACCCAGTGGACGAACGCCTTTAACTTCGCCCTCATCGTTATACACTTCAGCCGCCAACAAACGCCCTTTGTGCATAACCACACCAATGACTTTGACCAGAATTGTTTGAGAGGGACGCCAGACAGTCACGGAGGAGACAGACAGTTTAGTAGCTATAGAAAGGATGCAGGCGGCGTGCTAAAAACACACCGCCTGACTGATCAAACAAAACAATTGCCTTAAGTTTCAGACAAAAACCTACTTCGGCAATGAACCTTGTACACCCTCGACGTAGTAGTCCATGCCAAGCAACACTTCATCGCTTAATACTTCGCCTTCGGCTACCACTTCTTCACCTGCCTGATTTTTAATCGGGCCCTGGAAAGCGTGAATGGAACCATCGACAATACCTTCTTTAATAACATCCGCCGCAGCTTTCACATCATCGGGTACCGCTGGACCATAGTCTGAGAATGCCACCATGCCAGTATCGATACCATCCCAAACATCTTGTGATTCCCACGTGCCGTCCATAACCGCTTTGGTGCGATCGATATAGTACTGATCCCAGTCATCTATGATTGAAGTGAGTTGCGCTTCAGGTGCAAACGCGCTCATGTCTGAGGCCTGACCAAAACCGATAACGCCACGTTCCTGCGCAGCTTGCAACGGCGCTGGCGAATCGGTGTGTTGGGTAATAATGTCGGCGCCCTGATCGATCAGTGTTTTGGCCGCATCACTTTCTTTACCTGGGTCGTACCAGGTGTTTACCCAGACAACACGCACTTCAGCATCAGGGTTGACTTTACGCATGGCAATAGTGAACGCGTTGATACCACGTACCACTTCAGGAATCGGGAATGAACCGATATAGCCTATGATGTTTGACTTTGTCATCATGCCGGCCATGGTGCCCAGTACCGCTCGGCCTTCATAAAAACGCGCAGAGTAAGTAGACACGTTATCTGCACGCTTGTAACCGGTAGCGTGTTCAAACTTCACATCCGGAAAGGCTTTCGCGACTTTGTTGGTTGGGTTCATGTATCCGAACGAAGTGGTGAAGATAAGATCGTGACCGTCACTGGCAAGCTTGCGAATAACACGCTCGGCATCAGCACCTTCAGGCACACTTTCGACAAAGGTGGTTTCTACCTTGTCGCCAAATTCAGCTTCGATTGCCTGACGGCCAAGATCATGTCGGTACGTCCATCCGTGATCACCAACAGGCCCGACGTAAACAAAACCCACTTTAACCGGGTCATCGGCTTGCACGGACATGGAGCCAATAGTGAATACTGCTGCTGCAACTACAGCTGAAAGCTTTCGAAGCTTTGTGAAAACAACTTTTTTCGAACTGTCTTTTGGTAATGCAAACATCAAAATCTCCGATGTGTGTTGGCGGGTTTCTCAACCCGCTATTTCGTAGGGTGAAACGCTTGTCCAATGCTGGCGGGCGCGTTCTTGCGTATCCGGCCGCGATCACGCGAAATAATCACCAGCACAACGATCGTCGCGATGTAGGGTAGCATTGACATAAGCTGTGATGGAACATTAATCCCGATTGCTTGCGCATGCAATTGAAGAATCGTAATTCCGCCAAATAAATACGCACCAAAAAGTAGCCGCCCGGGCTGCCAGGTGGCGAAAACCACCAATGCCAAGGCAATCCAGCCTCTGCCGGCGCTCATGTTTTCTACCCACATCGGCGCATAAGCCATTGATAGATAACAACCCGCCAGTCCGGCACACGCGCCACCAAACAACGTTGCCAGATACCGGACCCGAATGACCGGGTATCCGAGCGCATGAGCAGAACCCGGTGAATCGCCAACCGCGCGCAATATGAGTCCCGGCCGCGTGTATTTCAGAAACAGTGAAACGGCCAGCACCAGTGCGATGGACCCGTAAACCAGCAAGTTATGCTGGAACAAAAGTGGTCCAATGACTGGCAAATCTGCCAGTACCGGGATGTGATAATCGGGTAAACCCTCGTAGGCAATGCCAATCAGCGGCTGGCCCATTAGCGCACTCAGGCCAACACCGAAAATCGTTAGCGCAAGGCCGGTTGCCACCTGAGATGATCGCAGGTTCAAGGTTAAAAACGCGAAAATCAGCGCAAGCAGCATCCCGGCGAAAATACCTGCCAGCACGCCGAGAAGCGCACTGCCTGACACATGCGCCACAGCAAATCCGCTAACCGCACCGGCGAGCATCATGCCTTCAACCCCAAGGTTCAGCACGCCTGATTTTTCGGTTACCAATTCACCTATGGCAGCAAACACCAGCGGGGTTGCGGCTGAGATGACGGTGAGCCCGATCATCACCAGCATGTTGCTGTCAATGCTCATGCTTTCACCGCCTTGCTACGCCACACCACGCGGTAATTAATTAATACATCTGCGGCCAGTAGAAAGAACAACAGCATTCCCTGAAACACACCGGTAACGGCGACGGGCAAATTCAAACTGATCTGTGCAGACTCACCACCAAGATAAGACAAGGCCATGACCAGTCCGGCAAACACAATACCCACCGGATGCAAGCGACCAAGAAACGCAACGATGATGGCCGTGAACCCATAGCCCGGTGAAATGGTCGGCAACAACTGACCAATAGGACCTGCCACTTCAAACAAACCGGCGCAGCCAGCGGCAGCACCACAAAACAATAAGGAAAACCAGATTAATCGGTTTTGCGTAAAGCCTGCGTATAAACCTGCTCGCGGTGCTTGCCCGTTAACCTTTAATGCGAACCCTAGCAGGGTGCGAGATAAAAGCACCCAGCCAACAACGACCAGCAACAGCGCAACCAGTGCACCAATATGCAATCGCGTACCTTCCAGAATAATCGGCAGGGTTGCAGCAGCATGAAACAAACGCGATTCCGGAAAATTAAAACCATCCGGGTCACGAAGCGGACCGTGCACCAGCATGCTAAGCAACAGGGCCGCAATATAGGTCAGCATTAAGCTGGTTAATATCTCGTTGGCGTTAAACCGGGTTTTCAACAATGCAGGTATTGCAGCCCACAACATGCCTCCAAGAATACCGGCGAATATCATCAGTGGAAGTACAAACCAGCCTTCTACTTCATAGAAGTACAAGGCAACAGCGCCGCCACAGATACCACCCAGAATTAACTGACCTTCAGCACCAATGTTCCATACGTTGGCGCGGTAGCCAATGGATAAGGCCACTGCAATCATGATTAACGGCGCCGCTTTGACACCCAGTTCTGACAAGCCGTAAACACTGCTGATTGGATCGATAAAAAACGCATAGAACGCCTCTCCAACCGGCACTTTGAGTAGTGCAAACAAAACTAGCCCAGCCAACAAGGTCACCACCAACGCTATAACCGGTGCCGCATAGCCCATAAGCTTCGATGGTTCGGCGCGAGGTTCTAAACTGATCATGCTGATGCATCTCCGGCGCCAGCTGAATCGCTGGTTGATGTACCTGAATCCAGCCCACCAGCAAGGTCACTAACGCCCGCATTTGAAGAGTCGATAACTGCCCCACCCATTAACAAACCAAGATCTTGAATGCTGACACTGTGCGTGGCGTAAACGTCGGATAATCGCCCGGCACATAACGCAGCAATGCGATCGCTGATTAGCATAAGCTCGTCAAGGTCTTGCGATACCACCAACACGGCAGTACCGGCATTTGCCATGGCTTGCAAAGACTTATGTATTGCCGCAGCCGCACCTGCATCAACGCCCCAGGTTGGTTGAGAGACAACAAATACAGATGGCTGTTGTTCGATTTCCCTGCCAACAATAAATTTTTGCAGATTGCCACCGGACAAACTGGCAGCAAGTGATGCGGTCCCGTTACACTGCACATTGAATTGGTTAATCACTTGTTCGGTAAAGCGGCGAGTTTTACCTGTACTAAGCATGCCACCAGAGATCAAACCCGATCGGTGATGCGCGGTTAAAAACGCATTGTCAGCTAGCGACATACCAGGCACCGCAGCATGCCCCAAACGCTCTTCAGGAACACAACAAAGCCCCAGCTTTCGACGCTCACTTGGTGAAATGGTGCCGGCAGGCACCCCATGGAGCCTTAAGCCGTTGCCATCTGATAAGCGTACTTCGCCAGAGATGACCTGCATGAATTCATCCTGACCGTTACCCGCAACACCGGCTATGCCAACGATTTCACCAGCTCGTAAACTCAGATTGATATCGTTTAGCGGAACGCCATGTTGTTCGCTTGTAGCATACGACACCGCTTTCAACTGCAGCATCACGGTATCGCCTGGCTGACGGGCTTCGCGCGTTGGTACCACGATTTCATCACCCATCATTAGCGCTGCCAGACTTTGCGTGCTTTCTTCATCGGGCACTGCTGTCGCTACGCGTTGTCCGCCACGCAATATGGTTGCTTCACTGCACAGTGACTTAATCTCGTTGAGCTTGTGACTGATGTATAAAATTGCAACGCCTTCATCGCGTAGTCGCCGTAAGGTCACGAATAAGTCATCTACTTCCTGCGGCGTAAGAACCGATGTTGGCTCATCCATAATCAGAAGCTTTGGCGACTGCAAAAGGCAGCGCACAATTTCTATGCGTTGCCGTTCACCGACAGATAATGTGTACACCTGCCTGTCCGGGTCGAGCGGTAATCCGTATCGCGTGGAGACTTCAATAATTTTGCTTTCCAGTTTCCGATTGGCTGGCACCGCCATGCCAAGCGCGATGTTTTCCAGGACCGACAATGAATCGAATAACGAAAAGTGCTGAAACACCAAGGCTATGCCAAGCTTTCGTGCCTGAGCAGGACTGTTAATTTGAACCGGCTTGCCCTGCCATTCGATGCTGCCTGCATCAGCTTGCAGCAAGCCATACAGAATTTTGACCAAAGTGCTTTTGCCAGCGCCGTTTTCACCGAGCAAAGCATGAATTTGCCCTTCGTGCAGCGTCAGATCGACAGCATCATTTGCCAGACATCCCGGATAGGCCTTACTGATCCCGCGCATGGCAACCAGCGGTGTAGCAGTTGATTCGAGTTGAATGCTCATACGGTCCGGATTTCCTCTGAGGCGACAAGTTTACCGAATTTAGCGACCGGATCGACGACTATGGAGTCCACGATTGGATACAATCGGGTTTTACCTGTCCCAGTTATCGATGTCAGCTCCACTGCAAGCATTTCGAGGCAGCTTTCTGCATTGCGTTGCCGACCCTGCCGAGGCTGGGGACGCTTCAGCGCAATACTTTGCCGATGGCGTTCTGCTCGTCGAAAACGGTCTGGTCGTGTCACTTGAAGAGGCCGGCCAAACCAGCATTCCTGCCGATTGCGCAGTGCAGGACTTCACCGGCAAGTTGTTGGTACCAGGTTTTGTCGATACCCACATCCACTACCCTCAAGTTGATGTAATAGCATCTCACGGCACCCAGCTACTCGACTGGCTGGAAACCTACACCTTTCCCACTGAACAAAAATTTGATCAAGAAGACACCGCCAGCAGCACCGCACATTTTTTTCTCGATGAGCTCATGCGCAACGGCACAACCACCGCATTGGTGTTTGCCACTGTGTATAAACAATCGGTTGATGCTTTTTTCACCGCAGCGAAAGAACGCAATCTGCGTATGCTTTGTGGCAAAGTCATGATGGATCGCAACGCCCCGAGCGCACTTTGTGATACGCCGGAGTCAAGTTACACTGAAAGTCAGGAACTGATAGCGCAATGGCATAACCAAGACAGGCTCGGCTACGCTGTAACACCACGCTTCGCACCAACCAGTAGCGATGAACAACTGCGAATGGCCGGCAAACTGTTAAGCGAGCATCCCGACGTTCACTTGCACACCCACTTAAGTGAGAACATTGACGAATGCAATTGGGTGGCGTCCTTGTTTCCAAACCAACAGGACTATTTGTCGGTATACGAGCATTTCGGGCTGGTGAGAAAACGCTCAGTGTTTGCACACGGCATTCATCTATCACACAGCGAGTGGAGCCGCCTGGGCAAAGCACAAGCATCGGTTGCACATTGCCCTACTTCGAACCTGTTTATTGGCAGCGGATTGTTTGATTTACCAACCGCCCGTAAAGCCGGCGTAAAAGTCGGACTTGGCACCGATATCGGTGGTGGCGATTCATTCTCTTTACTGCGAACCATTAATGAGGCGTACAAAATCCAGCAACTGCAAGGCGTCACTCTCGACCCATTACATGCGTTTTATATGGCAACTCTCGGTGGTGCAGTTGCGCTGGATCTGGATGATCGGATCGGTAATTTCGCACCGGGAAAAGAAGCAGATTTTGTCGCACTGGACACCGCCAGCACACCACTACTGAAACGCCGCACAAGCGTTGCCAAAGACTGGCAATCCATGCTGTTCGCTTTGATGATGCTCGGTGATGATCGCTGTGTTTACGATACATTTATTCTGGGCGAGTCAGCCAAGCGTTCACTGGGATAAACCAGGCTTCTCAAAACCGTTACAACACCAAACCCTTACAACACCGGCAAGTCCACATCAGCAAACAGCGCATCCCTTTCTGCCGCGCTGCCAGCAGCCAGCGCAGCATCGACTTTCTCTGCCGTTAAGTGATCGGCGAATTGCTGAATAAACGCATACATGAACGGTCGTAACTGACGATTTCGACGCATGCAGATATAAGTCATGCTGCTATCGAACAAATGCGCAGCTTCAAGCATTTTAAGATCGCTGTCTTGCTCGGCTTCAAATGCCATTTTCGCAATTATGCCAACACCAAGCCCTGAACGAACATAGGTTTTTATCACATCAGCATCGGCTGCAGTGAGTACCACATTCGGTTCAATACGTTTGGCAAGAAACGCTTTGTCCAGTTGCGAGCGACCGGTGAACCCGAACACGTAGGTGATGATGGGAAAATTAGCCAGTGCTTCCAGCGTTAAACCATCGAGCTGGCTAAGTTTATACAGCGCATGGCCTGGTGGTACTACAACAGCACGGTTCCAGCGAGAACAAGGCAGCATGACCAGATCTTTATAGTGATGGTTGCCTTCAGTCGCTATGACAAAGTCAACTTCCCCGGCTTCTATCATGCTGGCCATTTGCATCGGCGTGCCCTGATGCAATTGAATATTCACTCTTGGGTAACGTTCGCCGAATGTCTCGATTACAGCGGGTAATACGTAGCGCGCCTGAGTATGTGTCGTTGCCAGACGTAGCTCACCTGAATGAGGGTCGTTGTATTCTCGCCCTATATTTTTAATGTCATCGGTTGCAGCCAGCACGCGTTCTGCAACATTGATAATGTCTGTACCGGCGGCTGTTTCTGAAACGATTTGCTTACCGCTGCGTTCAAATAACTGAACACCGACTTCATCTTCAAGCTGCCTGATTTGTTTGCTAACGCCTGGCTGTGATGTAAACAGTGCAGCTGCGGTTTCAGATACATTCAGGTTGTTCTGGCGCATGGCAACAATGCAGCGCAATTGCTGTAGTTTCACGCACCACCTGACTCGACACCAAGCCGTTTTTGCAACAGCGGGCTGGTGGTCGTGTATTGCGTGTATTGCTTTTTGTCGGGTTCGAACTTGTGCTTTATGGCATGCGCCGCCACTGCCGTTTCATGAAAGCCGCTGAGTATCAGCTTCTTCTTGCCAAGGTAGGTATTGATATCACCAACAGCATAGATGCCGGGTTCTGAAGTTTCAAAACTCGCATAGTCGACACTGATCAGATTTTTCTCTAAGGCCATACCCCACTCTTCCACCGGGCCAAGTTTTGGAGAGAGCCCGAAGAACACCAGCAAATCGTCAACCGGTATTTCCATTTCTGATTTTTCTTCATCCCGCATAACGCAACGTATGCTGCTGAGTTTGCCGTTCTGTTCAGAAAAATCTTTACACGCACCAAACAGAACCTTAACCTTACCTGCTTCTTGCATTTGCATCAGTTTTTCAACTGATGCCTCGGCTGCTCTGAATCGCTCGGTACGGTTAACAAGCGTAAGGCTTGCGGCTTTGTCGGCCAATGCCAGTGCCCAATCGACAGCCGAATCACCGCCACCAAGAATAACGAGATTTTTACCGGCATGCACCGACGGATCACGAACCCGGTAGAACATTTGCTCGCCTTCGAACTTATCAATACTTTCAACTCGCAGTTTAACGGGTGTAAACGACCCGGCTCCAGCTGCAATTACCACTGCCCGACATTGCACACTTAAGCCTTTGGATGTTTCCAGGGTAAACGTTTCATCAGCATTTCGGGTAAGCGTTGTCACGGTTTGATCAAGATGCATTGGCGCTTCGAACGGTGCGATCTGATCCATCAGCTTGTCGATCAGTTCACGGCCGGTGCACACAGGTACAGCAGGAATATCGTATATGGGCTTATCTGGATAGAGCTCTATACATTGGCCGCCCGGGTCGGGGAGCGCGTCAATAATGATGGATTGGAGCCCTTGCAGGCCGAGCTCGAAAACCTGAAAAAGGCCGACGGGCCCTGCGCCGATGATTACAACGTCTGTTTGTGTGGTCATGTCAGGCTAATGTTGCTGCTGTGGCGCGATTAGCCTGATTGTATCACTGCAAAAAGTACCGAACGCCGGCCCCGAAGGTAAGTTCATCTATCATGTCGGCCCCAGCAAAGAATTCGCCGAAACTGGTCGGCATGAAAACGCCCCCACCAAAGCCAATCTCGGTTTCGTCGTAGTTGTCAAAGTCAAACTTGTGAATGCCGACGTTGCCGTACCAGCGAAGATTGCTTTCGCCCATTTTCTTTCCGCTGAACAGAGCCTCAACACTGATGGTATTGCCTTTCAGGTCGCGAAAGCCGTCTTGTTTGACTTTGCCATTGTGATACGCACCTTTTATTGCCGTATCGGTGTTCTGTAACAAGCCTTCTAGCTGATAGAAAAAACCGATACCGAGAATGGTGCCATCAGCATCCTCGATTTCAGTTTGATTGATATCGAGATAAAACATGGAATCGGGCGAAACCAAAGCATTAAAGCGAATGCCAAAGCCCTGGTAAGAAACGTCAGCAAGATCACCAGTGACGAAGCCGGCTTCGACCGATTTGTCTGGCATGCTGGACAGATCTGCTGATCGTCCATTTGGAAGGCCGAAATATTCGGCGTGTATTTGCGTGCTTGCCAGTAAGGTCAGGCCAGTAAAAAAACCACTCAGAAGAAAGCGAAGTTTGTGTGTAGATATAGACATGTCTAGTTACCTCTTAGTCATGGTGCTTGTACTACATACAACGAACATTAAACCAAAACTTAACGAGAAGATTTAAAGCGGGGCATACCGATGGTTGAGCCAGTGCACTGAATCAACCATCGGCGAAAAACAGATACGACTTATTGCAGGTTGTACCGAATACCGGCAACCAGAAACATTTCGTCGATAAAATCAATGCCGGCATACCAATCACCGAACGCCAGTGAGCCAACAACACCACCGCCAAATGCCAGTTCGTTGGAATCGTCATCACCACCGAAACCACCAAAATCTGCCGACAAAATGTGCATGCCAAGATTTCCATACCAACCCAAATTTGTGCTTCCCAGCTGATCACCACTGATCAATCCCTCGATAGCAATTTCACCGAGATCAAGATCGAAACCGCCTTCGCTAACAGTTGCTGTGTGATAAGAGCCTTTTACAGCGAAGTCGGTGTTCTCCAGTAATTGCACATTGCGCAACTGATAAAATGCCCCCACACCAAAGCCGGTGCCACTGGCGCTACTATTAAACCGGCTAAACTTCACCTGACCGACATCTGCGAATACCATTAGATCGGGAGAAGCTTTAAAATTGAATCTAAGGGCATAAGTGGTTATGTCACCTTCCAGATTGATTCCACCTTCTACCGACATGCTTGCCATGTTGTCCATGTTGGCGCTGCGTCCGTTGGCCAGTCCATAAATATCGGCCATAACAGGTTGTGCAGCCATTCCAAACAGCGCGATGGTGATACCGACTAATTTTTTCACGCTTACTCTTCTCATTTATATATCCTTTTTCGTTAACAAATAATCAGCGTTGCACTCGAAGGGGCCATCACTTTACAAGCTGATCGAACACGGAACTCACTTTCTCAGTCTGTCACAGGATTGGTATAAAAACAACAAATCGGCGCAATAAAGGAATGCCACCTGCCACGGAAAATTGACAGCATTGCAAAACAGAAAACAACTCAGCCTGTGTTGGATTGCCGTCTATAGAACAAAACAAACAAGCCTGATTGATTTGAGGCAGACGTGATAATCAGTCGTGCCTACCTAAAGGTATAACGGTGAAGCTTAGTAAAGCTGTACAAAGGTTTAGTTAAATACTTGCTCACGCGTTGCCATAAATTCCACATCAGGCCAGCGTTCCTGCGTCATTTGCAAGTTCACACGCGTGGGAGCAAGGTACACTAGCTCGTCTGCATGGTCGATTGCCAGGTTGCTATCGAGTTTTCGCCGAAAGTCAGCCAGCATTTTTTCATCATCGCACTTAACCCAGCGCGTTTGCTGTACACCCACCGCTTCAAACTGACATTCAACTTTGTACTCATCACGCAAACGCTGCGCAACCACCTCAAACTGTAAAACACCGACCGCACCAAGAATTAAATCGTTGCTCACCAGCGGTTTAAACAGCTGCGTTGCACCCTCTTCACACAACTGACCCAGGCCTTTTTGCAGCGCTTTCATTTTCAATGGATCTTTTAACACTGCGCGCCGGAACAGCTCAGGTGCAAAGTTCGGAATACCGGTGAAAATCAAATGTTCTGACGCCGTGAAGGTGTCACCTATGCGAATGGTGCCATGATTGTGTATACCGATAATGTCACCGCTAAAGGCTTCTTCAACGTGCCCGCGATCAGATGCCATAAACGTGAGTGCATCGGCGAAGCGCACATCTTTGCCTAGGCGCACGTGTTTGGCTTTCATGCCCTTGGAATACTTGCCAGAACAAATGCGCACGAACGCAACCCGGTCACGGTGTTGCGGATCCATATTCGCCTGAATTTTAAAAGCAAACCCGCTGAAATCTTTTTCTTCAGGCAGCACTTCGCGAGTAACGGTTTGACGGGACTGTGGTGGTGGTGCATGTTCGACAAAATCATCGAGTAACTCAGCAACACCAAAATTATTAATGGCGGAACCGAAAAATACCGGCGTTAGCGCACCGGCAAGGTAGGCGTCTTTGTCGAACTCGTTACAAGCACCTTGAACCAGTTCAATTTCATCGCGAAGTTCGGCTGCCATGTCGCCTAAAATTTCGTCGAGCTTTGGATTGTCCAAGCCTTCAACCACTTCGCCTTCCTGTACTTTACCACCGTGTGTTGGTGAGTAGAAATGCACGGTATCGCGATGCAAATGGTAAACACCTTTAAAGCGTTTTCCCATACCAATGGGCCAGGTAATCGGCGCACATTGAATGTTCAGCATTTTCTCCACTTCGTCCATGAGCTCGATCGGTTCGCGCCCTTCACGATCCAGTTTGTTGATAAACGTCATTACCGGGGTATCGCGCAAGCGACAGACATCCATAAGTTTTTCAGTTCGGGTTTCCACGCCTTTAGCCACATCGATAACCATTAGCGCAGAGTCAACAGCGGTTAAGGTGCGATACGTATCCTCGGAGAAGTCTTCATGGCCGGGCGTATCGAGAAGATTAACGATGCGATCTTTATACGGAAACTGCATAACGGACGAGGTAACCGAGATACCACGTTCCTGCTCCATCGTCATCCAGTCAGAGGTTGCGTGTCGAGCGGCCTTTCGGCCCTTTACTGTACCGGCAAGCTGGATAGCACCACCGAACAGCAACAGCTTTTCAGTCAGTGTGGTTTTCCCGGCATCCGGATGCGAAATGATGGCAAACGTGCGCCTGCGCCGGATTTCTTCAATGGGAGTCATGGGACGATGGCAAGAGTAGCGTTGTACAGCGGGTAAGTATAACGGCAGGCGCTACACAAGTGCAGCTAAAGACCTCAAATTGTGTCCGAAACCGTCAAGCTGACCAACATCGCGATTGTTTGAAGCAAACATCGGCTGGCATTGGCTTTTAGTGTGTGAACACATCTCCGATGGTTCTGGCCATGACAATGGCATCTTCTCGCCCGTCTGCGCTCTCATAGTAGTTGCGTCGAACACCTACTTCGTTAAAGCCAGCTCGCTCGTATAAGGTTATTGCCCGAGGAGTGGATGGGCGTGCCTCGAGAAAAGCCATGTGCGCACCTGCTCTTTCAGCCATACCCAGCAATTTCTCAAGCAACGCTCGCGCGTAGCCACGACGGTTAAAATCTTTGTCGATACACAAATTGAGAATATGCGCTTCGTCGGCGGCCACTTGCATCACGCCATAGCCCACCAGCACAAGATCGAGTCGCAATACTTGCATGGTGTATCCCGCTTTGATGCAGTCGCGGAAAATGCCTTCACTCCAGGGAAAGTCGTAATTTCGATTTTCTATAGACATGACGTCGCGCAAATCAGTTATTCGCATGACGCTTGCGTGCACGACTGCTTGTGAATTGGCAGACACGGTTACGCTCTACTGCAATCGGGCGCGTGCCGCTTTGAGTACATTCCAGGCCTGACGCTTTCTGTCGGGGGATTCGCGCAACAATGCCGGATGAGGCAGTTGCCAGGCTGGCATGCTTTCACGTTCCATTGGCACAAGCAGTTCATCTGCATTCAGCGATAAAGGTACTGAGTGCCTGAACAACAACACAGCATCACGATGCGGTTTACACACATCGGCAACGCAGGGTCCGTTTTCAACCGGCGCTAAATCCGCTTGATGCGTGGGTGGTAAAACAGCAAGACAAACATCTTGTCGGCGCCAGTTAATGGCCCGCAGCATGTCGTCGAACAGTTTTGCATCGGTAGCTTCGAACGGGTACTGCTTTTGCTGATTGCTAAGGGCCTCAACCAAAATCAGTAATGGCGCATTGGCTTTACCCAGCTGCGTGCAAATCTGACCTCTAAACGAAATTTCCACTAACGGAATTTGCATCAACTCCGCAGGTGTGGAAACACGGCTTTTGACCGGTGCAGCTGGCTGCTCGCTGGCGGCAACATTGGCCATGCGTTCTTCACGCAACACCGTATCGACCACCGTTTGCAAGGCCGGATTATCCGACGGTTCTGAAACCAGTGATGATGCCGGCAGTTTGGTTCGATCAATCCACGGCACAATTCCCATGGCGGATAAAGCTCGAATCTGCTGCTGGGTATACGGCATAAGCGGTGATGACCTAGTCGCGTGGAGTAGTTCGCTTGTTACGCTTTCGCAGCCATCGAAACAAGGCATAGGACGGACCTGCTGCAGCATATATGGAAGACGCAATAAGTATCATTTTTGGCGGATCTACCGCTGTTGTAACCAACAACAGCAGAAGACCAAGCAGCATGGCGAAAGGAACCTTTTTGCTCTCACCAAGATCTTTAAAGCTGTAGTACATAAAGGTGCTAACCATTAACAAGCCCGTGGAGAGCGTGGCGAATATGGCAAGAACAACGAGCTCTTCGCCTTTGGCACCGAATTCAGCACACACCCACACAAGACTTGCCAGGACCGCAGCAGCCGCAGGACAGGCAAGGCCTTGGAAGAACCGTTTGTCAGCGGTACCCACAGCCACATTAAAGCGAGCAAGGCGCAAACCACAACAGCCGGTATAGACAAAGCACACTACCCAGCCAAGCTGGCCGTATTCGGAAACCGGCAAGCTTGATAAGGACCACGTGTAAATTAACAGTGACGGTGCCGCGCCAAACGACACCATATCGGCCATGCTGTCGTACTCAGCACCGAAGGCTGTAGTGGTGTTGGTCATGCGAGCAACACGACCATCGAAACCATCAAGCACCATTGCCACTAGTATGGCAATGGCGGCGGTTTCAAACTGCCCGTTAATGGAGGCAATAATGGCATAGAACCCCGCCAGCAATGCACTGGTGGTGAACAGATTGGGTAACAGGTAGATGCCGCGACCAGGTTCTCGCCTTTGGTGCGCTGGTCCCTGTGCATTCATGCCATTAAACCTTCAGTGATTTATCGCCACGCGCAATACCGGTTGCGCCCGATCTGGCCACCTCAATAACATTGTCTACACCAACGGCATCGAGAAAGGCCCGCAATTTATGGTCGTCACCGGTAAGTTCTACAACATAACTAACGTCGGTCACGTCCAGAATCTTACCGCGAAAAATATCACACAAGCGTTTTATTTCTTCGCGCCCCGAATCAACCGCTCTGACTTTAACCAACATGATTTCGCGCTCGATAAACGGCACTTCAGTCAAATCGGTCAACTTGGCAACAGATACCAGTTTGTTCAACTGTTTGATGATTTGTTCCACGACCCGATCGGTTCCGGTTGTCACGATGGTCATACGTGACAAGGTCGGGTCATCAGTTGGCGCCACGGTTAGCGACTCAATGTTGTAGCCACGCGCACTGAACAAGCCGGCAACTCGCGACAAGGCACCAGATTCGTTTTCCATTAAAATTGATATGACGTGCCGCATCAGGCAAGCTCCCTCGCAGGATTCAAGCGCATTTCATGATGCCCCTTCCCTGCTTCAATCATTGGATAAACATTCTCTGACTGGTCAGTGACAAAGTTCATAAAGACCAAACGGTCTTTCAGCGCGAACGCTTCTTCAAGAGCGCCTTCAACATCAGCCGGATTTTCTATGTTCATGCCGACGTGTCCGTAACTTTCGGCCAGTTTGACAAAATCGGGTAACGCATCCATATAGGAATGCGAGTAGCGCTTCTCGTAACTGAATTCCTGCCATTGACGCACCATGCCCATGTAGCGATTGTTAAGGTTAATGATCTTGATAGGCGTGTTGTACTGCAAGCAAGTAGAGAGTTCCTGAATACACATTTGAATACTGGCTTCACCGGTGATGCAGGCAACGACATCATCGGGCTTGCCCAGCGCGACACCCAAGGCTGCCGGCAAACCAAAACCCATGGTGCCAAGACCACCGGAATTAATCCATCGGTTGGGTTCATCAAAACCATAGTACTGCGCAGCCCACATTTGATGCTGACCCACATCGGATGTTATGTAGGCTTCGCCTTTTGTTACACGCCACAAGGCTTCAACAACAGCTTGGGGCTTGATTAAGGTATCACTGAGTTCGAAGTCCAGACATTTGTTGGCTTGCCAGGCTTTAATCTTCGACCACCAGTTAGCAATATCGGCGGGGTCAGCACGCTTTTCGGTGGCCTTGATCTGTTCAAGCATGGCATCGAGCACCAGCCCCACATCACCAACTATGGGTACATCGACCGTAACGTTCTTGGAGATAGATGCGGGATCAATATCTACATGAACAATTTTTGCGTTCGGGCAGAAGCTTGCGACCTCGCCAGTGACACGATCGTCGAAGCGCGCGCCTATCGCGATTAATACATCGCACTCGTGCATACCCATGTTGGCTTCATAGGTACCATGCATACCAAGCATGCCAATGTTCTGTTTATCCGATGCCGGATAAGCGCCCAGACCCATTAGTGTTTGGGTAATCGGATAGCCGAGTTCGCGGGTGAATGCACGAAGCTGTTCTGATGCATTACCCAGAACCACACCGCCACCAGAATAGATCATGGGTTGCTTGGCAGAAAGAATAAGATCAACCGCTTTGCGTATTTGCCCAGGGTGGCCTTGCGTTGGCGGGCTATAGGAACGCATTTCCACGGTCTTCGGGTAATTGAATGGCACTGTGACGCCGGGTGTGGTGAAATCTTTCGGTATATCGATGACCACCGGGCCGGGTCGTCCTGTCGTTGCCACGTGAAACGCCTGTTTGATTGTATCGGCCATGTTCTCTAACGAGTCGACCAGAAAGTTGTGCTTTACACACGGGCGAGTAATACCCACGCAATCGACTTCCTGAAAAGCATCACTACCAATAAACCGGCTTTGCACCTGACCGGAGATAACCACCATGGGCACCGAGTCCATAAAAGCCGTGGCAATGCCGGTAACCGCATTGGTTGCACCGGGACCCGATGTCACCAGCACCACACCGGGCTTGCCGGTGGCCCGTGCGTAACCGTCGGCTGCGTGCGTTGCCGATTGTTCATGTCGTACCAAAATGTGTTTGACCGAATTCTGCTGATACAGCGCATCGTATATGTGCAGCACGGCACCGCCGGGATACCCGAATATCAACTCTACTTCTTCTTCTTTGAGCGCTTCCATAAGCAGCTCGCCACCAGATAGTTCCACCTTGTTTTTTCCTCGCCTGTTCAGTGCCTAAAAGGGCAAAGTCAATCGCGCACGCTGCCTGAAGCAATGCCGGTACCCGGCACGACTATTTTGCGGCAACAAACCGATTGGTCATAGTTGCATAAAGTCATAGTTGCATAATCTTGTAGTAATGGTAAGACAGCAGCACGCAATGGTGGCCGGATAATAAGGCCAGTAATCGGTGTTCCCGAGAACAACTCTCATGAGTGTCTGTCTTGTGTCGTCGAGGTGGCTTGTCAACATTACAACCGGGTTGGGGAAGCGGGGGTGGGTTAGCCGCCTGGATGCGCTCCTCTGTCGGGTGTAGAGGACGTAACGCCGGTTTGCTGACAGGCCAGATTGTGTCCTGCCCCTTAACATCTGGGAGTATAACGAATCGCAGGGCTTAGGGGTGTGCGGACTTTAGAAGTGTGCTGTGCAACCCGAAATGGGCGCGCGGCGTGTTAAATTGGCATGAACCAAGCAGGAGTTAAGCCTCGGGTTCCAACGCAGCAACACATCCGAACTAAAGCCGAAAATACGGTCAAATCGTCAATGCCATTGCACAACTATAACCCTCTGTCACCACTGAAAAAGCCGGATTGCTCGCAATCGGTTTCGTTGTTTCGACGTGGCTGGGTGCGCACGGGTGTTCTCAGCATGGTGTTGAGTTTGTCAGGTGGTATGAGCCTGGCACAACAGAATTTGCCCAGCATGGGCGAACCTGCCGACAATGCCTTGTCACCGATTGAAGAGAAACAGCTCGGTGCACAATTCATGCGCCAAATCAGGGCCTCCATGCCACTGGTTCGAGACGTGCCCACTACCGAATACATTCAAACGCTCGGCAACCGGCTGGCACTGGCGTCGGGCAAAGCATCGCAACTCGACTTTACATTCTTCGTCATTAACGATGATCAGATAAACGCCTTTGCCATCCCCGGTGGATACGTTGGCATTAACGTTGGCTTGATTGAAGCGATGAATCGTGAAGAGCAACTCGCAGGCGTTGTGGCGCACGAAGTCGCTCACGTCACACAGCGCCATCATGCGCGCGCATTTGCACTAGGCAATCAATACTCCATTAGAACGGCGGCAACCATTCTGGCCGCCATTCTCATCGGCCAGGCCTCGTCCGAAGCGGGCCAGGCAGCACTCGCCGCCGGCATGGCTGCAAACCAGCAATCGGCTGTTAATTTTACCCGTACCAACGAAATCGAGGCGGATCGAATCGGCATTGAAATTTTGACCAATGCGCAGTACAACCCGAACGCCATGGCTGAATCGTTTGCCATTTTGCGCAGGCAAAACAGTTTGAATACATCAAGGGGTGCTCTGCAATACTTGCGCACGCACCCACTGGATGAAAACCGTATTGCAGAAGCCAAAGACAGAGCACGGGTTTCTGCTGATCAATCCATTGCACCGCAAACGGACTTTCAACTTTTCAAAGCCCGGCTTGCCGTCATGGCAACAGAAGATAGAGGCCAACTGCAACGCACGTTTCAGGCAAAGTTTGATGCCAAACCAACAGCAGAAACAACCTACGGGCTTGCGTTAATTCACCTGGAAGCCAACCGACTCGACAAGGCTGAATCCTACCTTGATCAATTACGCGACTTAGCGCCGTCGCACCCGTTGGCTGAATTGTCACGTGCACAGGTTATGGAGAACAAAGGCGACCTTGACGGTGCGGTCGCCCTGCTGGAAAAGCTGTACGAGAATTATCCTGAACGCTTTTCAGTGGTTGAAAAGCTGGTTGACTTGCAAACGCGCAAACGCCGCTTGTCCAAAGCCATGGAAATCACCAAACAATACCTGCGGCGGAACACCGACCCCAACCCGCTTGCGTGGAGACAACTGGCCAGTGTGCAGGAACGACTCGGTCAGACCGCGGCAAGCCATGAGTCTCTTGCCCGCTATTTCACCGGACTGAACGAACTGGGGCGCGCACTGAATCAGCTTAAGCTTGCGCTGCAATACGTCGAACCAGAATCCAAGGATGAGCTTCGATTAAAGGCGAGTATGAATTCCATTCGAGGCATTCCACCCGGTCAGAACCCTGACGAAAACAAAGAAGAAAATTGATTGCTCTAATTGCAGCTGGAAGAATTGCAATTGGAAGAAGAGAAATTAAGAAGAATGGCAATTGAAGAAGAGCGATTGAAAAAGCCGCCACGACTGCTGTTTTATTATTAAGGCAATCGTGGCGGCTGACTATCCACCGATGTAAAGCTCAAGCGTAAAAACTAGATTCGCCAGTAGCGTTTAGCAATGCTTTGCGAATAACGCTTAATCAAGGGTGTACCTCCTACCAAACCTGTTAGCTCAGCTGCGGTCCAGCTGATACCAGCGACTTACCGCTGTCATTGTCGGTGTACTGGGCGAAATTATCAATAAACAATCTAGCCAGTTTTTCAGCACCGGTTTGCCATTGATCAGCAGAATCGTAAGTGGTTCGTGGGTCGAGGATGTTTGAATCCACACCCGCCAGTGCAGTCGGTACACTCAGGTTAAATATAGGTACTATCTGGGTGTTGGCATCATCAATTGAGCCGTCCAGAATCGAATCAATAATAGCTCGGGTTGCCTTGATCGAAATACGATCGCCGGTGCCGTTCCAGCCAGTGTTAACCAGATAGGCCTGTGAACCGGCCGCTTCCATCCGCTTCGACAATTCTTCAGCGTACTTGGTTGGGTGAAGGCTTAAAAACGCCTTGCCAAAACACGCACTGAATGTTGGCTGTGCCTCTGTGACACCGAGCTCTGTGCCGGCAAGCTTGGCTGTAAAGCCAGACAGAAAGTGGTAGCGAGTCTGTTCAGGCGTAAGAATAGACACCGGAGGCAGAACACCAAACGCATCTGCAGACAGAAAGATGACCTTACTGGCATGCCCTGCACGTGAAACAGGTTTAACGATATTTTCAATATGATCGATCGGGTACGATACCCGGGCATTCTCTGTCTTACTGCCATCATCGTAGTCGACACTGTTATCAGCATTAAGCACCACGTTTTCCAGCAAAGCATCACGCTTGATAGCGCCATAGATGTCTGGTTCGGCTTCGGCGCTTAAACGAATAGTCTTCGCGTAACAACCGCCTTCAAAGTTGAACACACCCTCATCGTCCCAGCCGTGTTCATCATCACCAATCAGGCGACGTTTCGGGTCGGTAGACAAGGTGGTTTTTCCGGTTCCGGACAGACCGAAAAATACGGCGGTGTTGCCTTCTTCATCGGCATTGGCTGAACAATGCATGGAAGCAATACCACGCAGAGGTAACAGGTAGTTCATGTAGGCAAACATGCCCTTCTTCATCTCACCACCGTACCAGGTACCACCAATAATCTGAACTTTTTCGGTCAGGTTAAAGGCCACAAAGTTTTCAGAGTTCAGGCCGTGCTCCTGCCACTTGGGGTTAGTGGTTTTAGCGGCATTCATAACAACGAAGTCAGGTGCGAAGTTCGCCAGCTCGTCCGCACTGGGTCGGATGAACATGTTAGTAACAAAATGCGCTTGCCATGCCACTTCCATAACAAAGCGAACGCTTAGTCGGGTATTTTCATTTGCACCACAGAATGCATCAACAACAAACAAACGTTTGCCAGTGAGTTGTTCGGTCGACAACTTTAAAAGATCTTTCCAGACTGCCTTGCTTATCGGCTTGTTGTCGTTGTCACCCTGAGCAGCCCACCACAGCGTATCTTTCGTGGTTTCGTCTTCAACGATATATTTGTCTTTTGGACACCTGCCAGTAAATGCGCCTGTATCAACAGTAACGGCTCCACTGTCAGTCACAATACCCTTTTCCAAACCGCTCAAAGAGTCTCGAGTTTCCTCTTCAAACAATTGTTCGTAACTTGGGTTGTGAACAATATCAGTAACGTTGGAAATTCCGTACTGAGCTAGATCTTGAATTAGATCTGGTGTGCTGGTCATTTTTCTGGCCGGCAAATTCATCGCATTCTCCGTTTATCTGTTCCGGGCAAACTCTTTCGACATACAAGCCCCCGCCTAACACTGTGTTAGCGGCTGGAAGGATGCGAACTATACAAGAGAGAATGGCAAATACAACGGTAATAGTTTGAATTTTTCTACACAATTCAACGCTTTCAGGCCTATTTGAAGCCGTATTGTAGTTTAGCTACTTGGACAAAAAGGCAGTGAGAGTAACCGCACCTGATAACGTAAGGCTGATACAGAGTGGTGTGCTTAAAACGTGACTCAATTCAAATTTTCAACGCTCTGAAAATTTTTTTCGCGTAGTTTCAGTTCTTTTTGATACCGGTGTGAAAAACGGGAATTTTTGTTCCGATTTGGCTGACTAACCAAGACCGCTATCGCCACGGAACATGCTCCGAGGCGATAGCGTTTTTTAGTTACTTGTTGCTGGCGCGTCCAAGTTTGCGTCGGTACAACACCATCAGGCTGCCAAGCATTAACAATCCCGGGAACAGAGGATCGTTGCCGGGTCTGGCACTGATCGAGCACGCAGACCCTGAAAGCCCTGTCTCGACAATACCGGAAGTATTGGTTGTTGGTTCCTGACCTGCTGTCGTACTACCAGCTGTACCTGTTCCATCGGTGTTTCCACCGGTATCTCCACCAGTGGTAGTAGCAGGCGGCTGATTGGTTACCGCTCCACCAACGATATCGTCATCAACGAAATCGGCAATATTGTCATCGTCCAGATCGGGCAACACACCCAAGCGATACAAGTCATTGGCCTGATCTGAGACAACAGCGTCTACAATACCGTCGCCGTTGATATCAAGATCGAAGGTGTCGATTAGACCATCGTTGTCGGCATCGGGGCCGTTAACAAAGTCGAGGTCTGCGGTATCGTCAATACCATCACCATCGGTGTCTACGCCACCGGTTTGAGTGAAGTCATAGGTATCAGGCACACCGTTTTGATTAACGTCGACTATCGCATCTACAAGGCCGTTATTGTCAGCATCCACACCGCCTGATTCGATAACATCGTTGGTACCATCGTTGTCACTGTCAAGATCACGAAAATCACGTACACCGTCACCGTCGCTGTCAGGTACGGCAAAAATCGGTACGCCAGAGTCTGCGCCTCGTTCTACCAGATCAACATAGCCATTCGCACCAAACACTGAACCTGAATCAGCAGCACCACTGGTGTCAGTATCGAGTTCTGGAACGTTAACCACATTCAAATTACTTTCAACCATATCAGGGATACCATCGTTATCACTATCAAGATCAAGATAATCAGGTATAAGATCGCCATCGGTATCAACCGGTGTTGGTGCAGTTAATCCAAGCTCAATAGAATCCGGGATAAGATCGTTATCCGAATCGATGTCGATCGAGTTGATAATGCCGTCACCATCGGAATCGGCGTTACCTTCTATTGAATCAAGAATACCGTCTGAATCTGAATCGGCAGCGTCACCAAGAATGTCTTGCGTGCCATCGTTGTTAGAGTCCAGATCAAGATAGTTCGGTGTTCCGTCGCCATCGGTATCTTGCGGATTATTTGCATCAGGACCGGCTTCTGCAAAATCCGGAATGGAATCGTCATCGGAATCGACGTCAAGATAATTTGGTGTGCCATCGTTGTCAGTATCGATGCCCGTGCCTTCAACGGTGTCCGGAATACCATCGTTATCGTTATCCAGATCTTGTGAATCCGGAATTTCGTCGCCATCACTGTCTGCCAAAATAGGTAACGTGTAGTCTTCTACTTCACCATCGGAAAAAGTACCCAGCGCATCGGATGCGGTAATGGTGTCGGTGGTGATACGAAAACGCGCGTAAGTTTGTCCGACGAATCCAGTAGTAATCCCATCGGTATTCGGCCACAACAGTTTAATTTTCAGGTTGTCTGCACCGGCTGGTACAACCGCACTGGCGGCTTCATCGGGTTCGAACGTGCCGTTACCATCAAAATCCACCCAGCCAACAAGTGTTGCGTCTTGTCCTGACGGGTTGGAAACGAATACGTTGGTGTCGTAGGCTTTGGCAAATTCAACCAGCACAGGGAATGCAAACACACCGTCTTCATCGTCGGGTGTTGCGCCGTTGTCGTCACCCAGGGCGTCGGCCGAGTTAATTGGTGCATTGTCATCGGGTGCTATCTCACCGATCTGAGGTGCGTTCGCCACAACGGTATGTTCGGCCAGGCCATAACTTGCCAGCGCATCGCCGGTATCAGTTGCAAACGCTACCGTTGGAAAGACCATTGCTAGCGAGATGGCTGCAACAAGGGGGTTCAGTTTAAACATGCCTTTATCCTCGCCCATGTGCCCGCTTGGCAACATGAACCGTATCTATTGTTGGACTGCCTGGTTGCAAAACGTGCATTGCGTTCGACGACCCGCCAACTGCCAGCAAGGCTAAGAGGACCATTATCGAAAACCAGCTATACCCTAATGAGCATAGTGGTTTCTAGCGAAGTGTCATTACGACTCGGTCGTTTTCGCCTGAATCAGTTGCACCAGCCAGAGGCTGTGTGTCGCCAAATGCTTCGGGACGAAGCCGCGTCGCATCAATTCCCTTATCAGAAAGATAGCGGATTATGGCGATTGTTCGTCGACGAGTGAGAAACATGGCCGCATCTGCGTCTTCGCCAGCAGCCGTATGGGCTGCGACGGTTACGCGTATGTCAGATTCATCGCTCAGCGCGTCTGCGACCGTATCCAGCACTTCGATGCCGCTAGCTGTGAGCTCATCAGTATTGGGCACAAACGATAACCCGGGTACTGATTCACCAAACAGAGAGCATCCGTCAGCCAATACGATCGTTCCGGCATCTGTGCCGGGACACTTATCAGATGCATCAACAATGCCGTCCCCGTCTGAATCAGCGGGCGTGGCGGGACTTTTTTTCTGGATGGGTGCTGGCGCTGGTTCGGGCTCTGTAGCGGGCTCGGGCGCAGGTGTGGGGACAGTAACCAGCGGTCTTAGACGCTCGGATTCAGGACGCTGGGATTCAGATGGTTTTGGAGATGAGGTTATTTCGGGTAAAGGCTGCGCTCTGGGAGCTGTTTCAGCCATTGCCAGCTCCGTGTCGGGCCGGGCCGCTATCTGAGGCAACTGACGCTCCTGCGGCTCAACTGCAGCAGGCTCTACCGCAGCAACCGTGACGTCTGGGGCCGGCTTATCGATGCTGCCGGTCGCCGATGGCCTTTGAGGCAGCGGTGCTGACTCAGGCATTGGTATATATTTGGTTTCAGGCTCGCTGGTATTATCCGGGACAGCTGCCGCTACCTCACGGTCCTCTGCCACAACGGTGTCGCCTTCACGCTTGGCAAACACGGCAGGCTTTCTGACCGGCGGGGTGCCAAAACTGTATAGCAGGCTTAATTGCGCGTGCATGACATCAGCATCGTGGCCCTGCCATTCAGCACGAAACGCCAGTCTAGGTGTTAGTGAATAGTCGGCACCAAGACCAACAAGCAGATGCATCTGATTTTTTTGCGTGGTACGGATATCACCGTCGTTAAACAACGCACCCATGCCCAATCGGCCAAATCCGGTTAACTTGTCAAAGCGTTGTTTGAATAGTCCGGATACATCGGCAACCTGATAGCCAACGGCGCGTCCATTAGTAAAAGTAGCTTCGCCAAGATCGGCAGCTCTGAGCTCTATCGCCAGACGATGATTAATGGTTGTACCAAGCGTGATCTGCCCGGCAGTACTGAAGCTTTCGTCTTGTATCAACGGTACGTTGTCTGTGTTTGCGTTAAGAAAACTGCCACCCAAACCTATTCCGGCGTAAGGCGTGAATTGTGTTTCGCCACCAGCAATAATATTCGGGTTTCGCGGTTGTGAAACACACGCAGACAACAAGAGCGCCATTGCAAGCACTGAAAAACGTGTTATTCCACCCGCTTTGACAACAGCGTGTTTGAGTAACCCGAACAATGACAACATAACTAGCAGGATAAACATTGGGTCGGTTCCACGTTGACGTGAATCTGATATTGCACAGCCGAATACACTGCCACTTTCGCCTGTTTCCAGGGTGATATTGGCATCTTGTGCAGACTGGTTAGGTCTTGGGTTGAACGGCGTACTGGGAATGATCGGCTGCGGTACAACAGTGCTGTTAAAAGCTTCTTCAGAATCGGTTACACCATCTCCATCGCTGTCGGTGTCGCGATAATCCGGAAAACCATCCTGATCAGTATCGGGAATTCCTGCAAAAGCGTTAATGTAGGTGTCGTGTAATCCATCGACATTTAAATCGGTGAAGTCATCCACTCGCCCATCGCTGTCCGTATCGACTCCAGTGGTTTCAAGCAAGTCCGTTATACCATCCTGGTCTGAATCGATATCGCGAAAATCGGCCACGCCATCCTGGTCGGTATCGCGAGCAATGATCGGAGAAATGGACAAGCGATCAGCAAAACCATCAGCATCCAGATCGAGAAATAAATCGTAGCGTGCATCGCGATTATCATCGATGCTTCCGGCTTCGATTACATCAGGAATTCCATCGTTGTCTACATCAAGATCGCGCTGATCGACTACACCATCGCCATCAAGATCTGATAACCCGTAAGGAGAAACGCCTGAATCCGGGAAATCCTGTTCTATAAGGTCGGCAAGACCGTTGCTGCCCACGGCAACTGTGGGGTCGGTTTGACCATCGCCGTTGGAATCAATTAAAGAAAGTATGCCGGGGTTGTTTATTGCTTCAAACAAATCAGATAGTCCGTCATTGTCCGAATCGAGATCGAGGCAATCGATAATGCCATCGCCGTCGGTGTCCTGATTGCCTTCCACATCGTCTGGAATGGTGTCGTTGTCATCGTCAAGATCAGCTATATCGGGAACGGAATCGCCATCAGAATCGCCCGCCGTACCGCCGCGCGGTTGCAACTGAAGTGCAACTGTTTTCGCAGCATGCGCCGGAGTCTGGGACGCATTCGCGTAACTCATTGTGGCGCTTAGTAAGCAGACGGTTGCAATGCAGGCTAACGGCGTCAAGCGCCAACTCGAGACAGCAAACAGACTTACATTCATCCGAACTTGGAAATCACATCTCATGCCTCGAAGTATGCAACAAAACAGGCAAGGAATCTGACGGCTAGTAAGGAGAAATCGTTCTTGTCTATAGGTAGTTTTCTGTATATGCGCGAAAAGTGCGCTGGCGTTAACGAAAAAGGGCCTACCCAAATTGATTAGGTAGACCCTTTGCACATTAACGTATCGTTAAACGATTGTTAAGAATTAAAACAGCCTGTTTTTACTGAACAACTTGAAACTCAACTCGTCGATTCAGAGCGCGACCAGCAGGCGTTGCATTTGTCTCACGTGGTTGAGATTCGCCGAAAGCCTGTGGTTGCAATCTTGGGCCATCCACCCCTTGCTCGACCAGGTAGCGTGCGACAGCGATTGCACGACGTTTCGACAACTGCAGATTGCTTTCTGCTGATCCCTGGTTATCTGTGTGTGCTTCGACCGATACTCTGATTTCCGGATAAGAATTCAGGGTTGAAGCCACACCTTGCAGTATCTGCTGTGCTTCGGCTGTCAATCGATCAGAACCAGACTCAAAATTGATTCCTTCGATGACACCGTTAAACAGTGCACAACCAGACGCGTTGACGGGTACACCCGGACCCGTTGTCGGGCAGGCATCAGTTGCATCAGCAACACCATCAGCATCACTGTCAAGCGGTGTGCTGACAACCGGTTCCTGAGTTACCGGAGCTGTGGAGACTTTAGGTGCTTCAGGTTGTGGCACGCTTACACGTGACGAAGGACGGCGTCCACCGGCATCACCGAAGCGATACACAAGACCTAATTGCGCATATTTGGCATCGGTTTCGTGCGCAACAAACTCACCGCGAACACCTAATCCGTTTTCAAATCCGTATTCAAGGCCTGCACCTGCCAGCAAGTGATAATCATTGACACGTTCAAAGCGAACACCGTCACCCTGGTTACGCATCGTGCCACCGCCAAGTCGACCGTAGACATTAAACCCTTCACGCCGACCGCGACTCTCGGTATCGTTAAGCAGGTACATCAGTGCACTGATTCCACCGACTTGATAACCAATGGAGCCGGAAGGATTCAGCGTTGCTTCACCCAGTGAGGATGCGTGACCTTCAACAGAAAAACGGTTACTGATGTCGTAGCCCAGTTGCACTGTGCCGCCAAAGCTTTGCGTTTCATCGCGGCTGATGTTGGGGTCTTTCTTTGTACTCGGTTCAAGCATACTGCCCAATGCGCCGGCGCCAACATAAACACGGCCCTTATGGTCAACCGAACTATTTGAACCGCCAAAACCGAGCATCCCGCAGCCACTTAATGCCAAAGAAGACATAGCCGCAACAACAAGGCCTGCTTTACGCAGGCCTTTAGGGTTTCGGGAGGGTCGCGATGCGACCCTCCTGAAAGTGCGCCAGGATATCGACGCCAATGACGCAAAAAGCATCAAGAGCAGCATGGGGTCAGGCCCCTTGGCTGGCCCTTGAGGGGTTGGACTGATCGAACAACCGAACCCGCTTCCACCCAAACCGGTTTCAACACCGACTGCAATTGCTTCAGATTCCTGAATATCCGGTGTTCCGTTGCCGTTGGCATCCGGTAACTGTATTGGCGTACCCTGGCCATCCGCGGATGGTCCTACAAAGCCATTACCGTCACTATCCGGATCGAATTCATCGGCAATACCATCACCGTCTGCATCGTTACCACCTTGAAAACTTGCGTCGAACATATCATCTATTCCGTCTTGATCACTGTCTTCACCGCCGGTTACTGAAGCGTCCGCGATGTCGGGAATGCCGTCGTTATCAGCGTCATTGAGCACATCGACGCGGCCATCGTTATCAATGTCAAGCCCGCCAGCTTCAACGAGATCACTGAACCCGTCGCCATCACTGTCCAAATCTACCTGATCAGGAATACCATCCCGATCGGTATCTCGTTCACGTACCGGGTTCGAGGCCATGTTGTCGTCGAGACCATCATTGTTACCATCGATAAAACTGTCCAGTACACCGTTGTTGTCAAGATCCGCAGCAGCGCCTTGGGTCTCGAGTAAATCAGACAAGCTATCCTGGTCACTATCCAAATCACGGAAGTCAGGAGTCCGGTCTGCATCAGTATCAATTAATACCGCATTAGTTCTTTGTAGACCATCATCGGCACCATCGCCATTAAGATCGTCAAATTGATCAATTCGACCATCGCCATTGCTGTCGATACCACGCGCTTCCACAAGGTCTGCAAGCCCGTCGTTATCGCTGTCCAGATCGCGGCTATCAACAACGCCGTCAGCATCGGTGTCGAATAACGCGTTACTTGCACCACTGACCAGACCTGTGTTGCTGGACGCGCTGGTTAATCGACCACGCGAGTCTGTGCTGACACGACCGGATTCCAACGCATCGTAGATGCTGTCGTTATCACTATCGAGGTCCTTGAAGTCAGGAACACCGTCACAATCACTATCCGCTACAGTAAAGATAGACGTACCTGAGTCAGGTGTCGACTCAAGAACATCAGCAAAACCGTTCGCGCCAACCGGAGAATCGAGTCTGCCGTCGTTATCAAGATCGAGTGAACGCACCAGATCAACTAACTCAGCCGCTTCGGCCAGATCGGTAATACCATCGTTATCGCTGTCCAGGTCGTACTGATCGAGAGTGGAATCGTTATCAGAGTCGCCTTTACCTTCAATTGAATCGAGCAGGCCGTCATTGTCATCATCCAGATCGATCTGGTTCGGTATGCCATCGCTGTCAACGTCATTGCTGATCGGTGCAGCGACTGGAGGACCGTCTGTCGCACCGCTGTCCTGAAAATCTGGGGTACCGTCGCCGTTGGTATCAACCGGGTTTGAAGGGTCTGCACCCATTTCCTGGCTATCGGGAACACCATCAGCATCGGAATCCTGCTCACGAAAATCCGGAGCGCCATCACCATCGGTATCACTCGGCTGACTTGGGTTTGAACCTGCTTCAACGCTGTCAGGAATGGCATCGGAGTCTGAATCGGTATCACGATAATCAGCAACACCATCACCATCGGTATCGAACACAGGCAAGCCAGTTGACTGAACCGTATCGTCTACGCCTTTGTCATCGCCATCAAAAAAGTTATCTATGCGGCCGTTACCATCAGCATCAACACCACCAGCTTCAACCAGATCAGGAATGCCGTCGTTGTCGCTGTCGAGGTCCATGAAGTCCGGAGTACCATCACCATCGGTATCCTGAATCTGAAAGTTCAGTTCACCGTTATCAATGCCGGTTTCAATGATGTTTGCCAGACCATTACTACCAACCGGAATACCGATATCGATCGCGCCGTTCACGACTTGATCAAGTGAGCTAACGAAGTTGAAGTCTGGGTGTGCTTCACGGTTGTCAAGCAATCCATCGTTGTCAGAATCGAGATCCCAACCGTCTGGAACGCCGTCACCGTCAGTATCGCGTGAATAATCTTCCGCAACACCATCACCATTGTCATCAATCAGACCTTCAACAGTATCGGGGATACCATCGTTGTCATCATCAAGATCGAACTGGTTGGCTATACCGTCAGCATCAGTGTCCGGACCATCAGGATTAATGCCGCTACCACCGCCAGTGTTTCCACCGTTGTTGTTGCCGCCGTTGTTACCACCTGTAACACCAGCTTCTTCTGCATCACTGACACCATCGCCATCGCTATCGAGTTCGCGATAGTCAGCCGCACCATCACCATCGGTGTCGATCGGACGGTTCGGGTTGGACCCGGCCTCTGCACTGTCAGAAAGTGAATCGTTGTCTGAATCGGTGTCACGATAATCCGCTGTGCCATCGCCATCAGTGTCGAACACAGGCAATGCGCTCGCTTGCACAGTATCGTCCACACCTTTCGCATCGGCATCGAAAAAGTTATCAATGCGACCATTATTATCTGCGTCAATACCACCTGCTTCGACAAGATCAGTAATACCATCAGCGTCACTGTCGATGTCCATGAAGTCTGGAGTACCGTCACCATCGGTGTCTTGCAATGAGAAGTTCAGCACACCTGAATCGGGTGATGTTTCTATTGCATCAGGAATACCGTTTGAACCAACGGCAAAGCTTATGTCAATTGCACCGTTAACCACTTGATCAAGCGAGCTGACAACACCAAAGTCAGGGTGTGCTTCGCGGTTATCAAGTAATCCATCATTGTCAGAATCAAGATCCCAACCATCAGGTACGCCGTCACCATCAGAGTCGCGTGAATTTCCATCAGCAACACCGTCACCGTTCGCGTCGATTAAACCTTCGGTTGTGTCCAGGATGCCATCGTTATCATCATCAAGGTCGAACTGGTTGGCGATGCCATCACCATCGGTATCAGGGCCATCAGGATTGATGCCGGTGCTACCGCCGTTACTTCCATTGTTGCTTCCACCATTGTTTCCACCACCGTTACCAGAACCAGTGTTCTGAATAGCAGCGTCCTGAAAATCGGGGCGTCCATCACCGTTGGTGTCGGCTGGTTGAGATGGAATTTGTCCGGCTTCGACAGCATCACTTACGCCATCACCATCACTGTCACTTTCGCGATAGTCAGCCGCACCGTCGTTGTCGGTATCGGTTGGATTCGCAGAACTTGATCCAAAAGATTCAACTGCATCTGGGATACCATCGGCATCAGAATCTGCATCGCGGTAGTCGAGCGAGCCGTCGCCATCGGTATCAAATAAAGGTAATGCAGATGCCTGAACCGCATCATCTACACCCTTACCATCTGAATCTGAAAACGAATCGATACGACCGTCGGCATTGTTATCTGTACCACCGGCTTCAGTGATATCAAAAATACCGTCATTATCACTGTCGGTGTCGCGAAAATCAGGCGAACCATCACCGTCTGAATCAAGCACGTCATAGATTAGTACGCCAGAATCAGGAGATGTTTCGATGACATCTGGAATACCGTTTGCTCCAACGGCGAAACTGATATCGATTGCACCGTTAGGATTCAGGTCGAGTGCCTTAACCGCGTTGCGATCAGCGCGTGTTTCCAGATTGTCGAGCACACCGTCGTTATCACTATCAAGATCAAGCACGTCAGGCACACCGTCACCATCTGTGTCGGTTGAACCGGCATCTGGAATACCATCGTTATTTGCATCGACGAGGCCTTCGTTTACATCGAGAATACCGTCGTTGTCATCATCCAGATCCTGTTGATTGGCAATGCCGTCACCGTCATTGTCTGGTCCGGCCTGCGCGAAGGCTGGAACTGCCGGAGCCATCAACACTGTCAGCATTAATGCTGACAAAGTTGATCGGCGAAATCGTTGAGAATTTTGTCGGGTTTTTATTTTAATCACCATAGTTTCTACACTCACCGTCAAACGCGGTTTTAAGTCTTCAATTCGTTGCTCTACACCCTTTTTGTGAACTGGTTATCAGTATTTATACTCACAGCCAGCGCATGCAGACAATCTGGGCGCAGAAAAATTCACAACCGACAATAGCAGGTTGGAAGGGGTAGAAGCGCGACTTAAGTCACTATGTTGATGAGCTTTTTGCGAACAGCTCGGGACGAAATGTGAAATTTATCTTTTGACACAAAAACGTGCGGCGGATAGGTTTGGTAGGTCAACTAAACAGAACAGCAACTTGCGCTGGATTCCGAGTGCAGAACGCAAATGTAAAAGGTAAAATCTGGGGCAAACAATGGAAGTGCAACAAACTATAAATTTTCAGTAACAACCGGAAATAATGACGATTCCCGGTTGTTACCAGATGCGATCAGTCGAGTACTCTGAGTTCAATGCGCTCATTACGACGTCGATCGGCTTCGGTCAGGTTCTGAGCCAAAGGCAGATTGGCTCCAAAGCCCTCCGCGTTAAGTCGTTTGGCATCGACACCCAGCGAAATCAGGTGATTAACAACGCTGTTCGCTCGTTTGGCGGATAGCTCCAGGCTTTTCTCTTCGTCCAGTTTGTTATCTGTGTGCCCCATAACAATCAGACGAACTTTCGGAAATTGCGACAGCTCATTACTAACCGATTTCAGCGCCAGCTTGGCATCGGGTGTTAATGTTGCGGTTCCATCCTTGAACTTCACATCGGACAAGATACCGCCCAGACTTGAACCGGCAGCGTAACCGGGTTTGGGTAGCGGCTCAATTTTCACGCCCGCCATTGGTGGAAAGATCGGACCTGCAGGAGGTGTTATGACTGGCTTGGCCGCACCAAGTTGAGGTGCAGCCGAAGCAGGCTCGGCAGTAACAATGGCTGCCGCGATAATGGCTTCGTTATCAATAAGGGCTTGCTCGTCAATGTTGGGCAAGGTCATTAATTCTACCCGGCGATTCCGTTTTCTACCCTCTTCTGTATCGTTCGTGTCAATTGGCTGCGATTCTCCAAGGCCCAGTGTTTCGAGCTGCAATTCACCAATACCTTTCTCCTGTAGATAGGCAACAACAGATTCCGCGCGACGAGCAGACAAACCAAGGTTCACATCTGCCGGCCCTTCACTGTCTGTGTGTGCTCGCACCTGAACACGGGCTTCAGGAAATGCCAGCAACGTCACTGACAATGCATCCAGCTCACCTCGAGCTCTTGGCGTTAGCCATGAAGAACCGGGTTTGAACGTCACATCACTGAGCACCGCGTCAAACATGCCGCACCCGCTGTTATTAACAGTGGTACGTGCCGGTGTTGATGCACACGCATCATTTGCATTAGCCACACCATCGCCATCAATATCGTACTTGCTTGCCTTGGGCTTCCACATCCGCGCAGCGAGTGTATTCGGTGTCACTGTGGAGTTGCCGTGTCGACCGGAAAGTTGCCGAGTGTTTTGCTGTGTACCGCTCATGGAACGTCCATCAGGCCCAACGTTTGAATTTGCTGCGCCTAAAGCTGGTTTGGCAGCGTTCACGAATACCTGCCCAATTTGCTTTGGAGCCATACCGAACCGGTATATACCACCAAAACCGAGAACCGTTGCTTCGCTGTCAACTTGTATCACATCAGCACGCAAAGCCAGTCCGTTTTTAAAACCATACTCTGCACCCAGTCCAAGCATCACACTGTTGTCACTGTAATCAAACGGCTCAACAATAGAACCATGTTGAACAATGCCATAGCCCAATCGCCCATAGGCACTCCAGCCTTCACGGCGCGAACGGTTTTTAACACCGGTCAACCCATAAACCAGTGCACTGACAGCAGCGGAGGTGTAACTGACATCGGTGTTACCCTGAGCAAATTCGGCAGAACCCAAAACTGAGGTGTCCAGCTCAAACGATAGTTTGTTATGAACATCAATACCAATTCTGAATTGCGTTGATGTAGAAGAATCGTTTGCCACAGTGAACACAGTGCCAGCGGTATCCGGTTTTAATGTTGACTGCCCGAACGAGGCACCGACGTACATTCGCTTTCGAAACGAAGGATCATTTTCAGGAATGCTCAGGTCAGGCATCGAGACCTTTTTCAGGACACCGGGTGTCTTGATTGAAGAACATCCGGATACTCCCAACACACCTATAACCACAAGTGGCAAAGCGTATTTTTTTCGGTATAAGCAACCGGGCAATAATGTAGACAGGCTCAGGCTCATTTTGGTGATAGTCCGTGTCATCGCAAAGCGAATTTATTCACGGTGAACAAAGCAATTTCCACACCCGTCGAGCCGGGCGAAGTTAGCCTGAATTTATCGCTATATCACTGTTTTTAAAGTATTTTATGCTTGTGTAACTGCCGTACCCAAATTCCAAAAAAACCGTCTTTTTCTGTATCTGAGAAACGCGTCACAGCCATGACCGGGCCGCTAGCGGATGACCCGGAGTTCTATGCGATTATTTTGTCGTCGCCCGGCGATGGTAGTGTCCTCGGCAACCGGTTGTGAATGACCAAACGCGCGCGCCTTCATCCGTTGAACCGATACACCACGGCCTGCAAGGTGTCGAGCCACCGACAGAGTGCGCTGGCGGGCAATTTCTCTGGCGCGAGCTTCACTGCCAAACGATTCTGTGTGTGCTTGAATCTCAATAGCGATAGACGGATAGCGCTGCAGATTCTGAGCAAGTCTATCAAGCACTTGCATTGCAACCGGTGTTAGCGTGGCTGTTCCACTGTTGAATTCAACTCCTCTGAGTTTGCCACTAAACAAAGCACAGCCCCGTGAATCAGACGGCTCACCTGCAACCGGACCAATACAGCTGCTTGGTGCAGTTGCTCTTTGCGTTGGCGCTGCCGGAGGTGCTGGTGTTGCCGGTCGAGTCGTTATCGCCGGGGTGGATTCAGGTGCTGACTGTTGCGGTTTGGGTTGTGGTCGTACTTCAGGAGCGCGAGGTGCTTGAGGAGCGCGAGCTACCGTTGTGCCACGATAATCCGACCGAGGTCGATAGATCACTGCGGCTCTTGCGCTCTGAGCATCACCGTCAAAACTGGTTAATTCTGCGCGCAGGCTCAGTTGTCGCGAAAACGGCCACTCAACACCAACTCCAGCGAGTAACGCCACATTGTCTTCACGCTCTAGCGGAATCGATGCGCTGTTATCCATGACACTTAAACCAAAACGAAGATAACCGGCAAAACCATTACGTTCTTCAACGTCACTGGGGTTTCCATACAGGTAAAGCAAAGCACCAGCAGACAATGCCGAGTACCCAATATCTGTTTTGCCTGCGTTGCCAGACAAAGTCGCAGCACCCAGATAGTTGTAACCAAGTTCAAGACTGAATCGTTTACTCAGGTCGTAACCGACAAAAGCGCCAGCGCCAAAAGACACACCAGAATCCAGAGTAAAGGGTGAGTTTTCGGTTTCCGGCCGCAAAGAAGATACGCCGGCGTCAGCACCGGCATACCAGGGCAAACCTGCACTGTATCCCGATATTGGTGTGCCAAGTACAATGGCGATTATGGCTATTCCCAATCTTTTCATGATTTACTGAACTCGAACCGAAAACTGTAAGAAGTAATTATCGCCAGGTAAAAGCTGATCTGTTTCCGCATTAATTGTGCCGGTTTGATCAATGTCCGGCTCGTTAATCCAGCATGGTGTTCGTGAACACGTGGCGGACGGATAATAAAGCGTGTAAGGCGGAGTATAGTCACGTATAACCACGTTGTAAGATGGCTGGACCCCATTATTAGTTGCAGTCAGCCGATAGATAACACAGTTATTTCCGGGAGCAACATTAATCTCTGCCGGACTAAAGTCGTTACCGGGGTCTGGTTGACCATCGCAGCCAACATCTACCGCTTGCTCTTTTTTTATACTGACCTGCGATGCGCTTACGGTTGTGACATCGGTAATGCCAGCATTAGTGTTGCCATTTACAGAGATGGCATTCAGTGAGCTCACGTTACTTTGTCCCAGTGAAGCGCCTGATGGTGCGAATATTTTCAGAAACACATCCGCGGTTTCACCGGGCTGCAAACTCATGGCTGAATTGATGACAAGATCGTCCGGACTTAAAAATCCGTTCATATCGGTATCGGCGTATAAGGTACCCTGCCACTGCGTATCTGACTGCACTAACTCGAACACGATATCGTTTAGTTGAATATTACCGGTGTTACTGACAACGTGTTCGTAAACCACTGAACCACCCGGATTCACCTGTGCACTTAAACTAGGCGTTAATTTCAGCTGCGCTTTTTCCTCGAACTTCACAGCATCATGCTTGATATCACTTGCGCCATTTAACGGTGAGCTCGCTTTAAAATACACACTCATGACATCAAATGTCGGCGTTGTGGGCACACTTAATCTGGCAATGATGTGCCTGGATTCTCCCGATGCAAGCAAACCGGTGCTGCCAACCTGTGCACCGGTATTGGCATCGGTAAAAACGACTTGCCAGTTTGCAGGCAAAGCACCACCACTGTCGGTTGCATGTGCACTTAAATCGTATGAACCATCAAAACTGCCTTGGTGCCTGACATAGAGATCAAAACTGGCCTGACCTGACTGATCAACGGTTACTGTGCTAACCGGTAGGTTTTCCGGACCGGGACCAACACCAAGCGCACCGGCGGAACCTGCGGGCGCTTGATTAGTCAAATCCACCTGATTAGACACAATTTCATCGAGATGATCGGTTACCGAATTGAACACGCCAGCATCATTTGCTGAGCGCGCAATTTTCTGAATGTCGAAACCGAATCCACCGTTGTTACCCGAGACACCGAACGGTAATTGCAATTGCATAACGACAATGGCAAACGAGCCTGGTTGAACCGGGCCAGTGTCGACTACACCATCCTGATTGGTATCCAGCAATGGTGTAGCCGCATCAGCTTTTAATAGACGATAAACCGTGTTTGCCGGAAAGGTTGTGGTAGCGGTATCTACCTCAATGTTAAAGGTGTCTACTTCATTACCGGTGTTCCAAATAATATTATTGAAATTGACCGTGCCGGCAAGAGGTGCGCTACCGACTGACACAGGTTCATTCATGCCATCAATGGCAGTGGCCTGAGATCCGTTGGCTATGACGCCGGCGTTAGGTAGCACAGTAAAGCTGACCGCATTGCCGTAGGTTCTTGGCAGAGTCGCACCACCAGAATCAAATTGCATCTCGGCTTGATTAACCAGGATTCCCGCAGGTAACTGCGGAGCTATTTCAATGTCAAAACTGAGCGTACCGGTCTCACCGACCTGCAGTGATTCAATTATTGCGCTTACCTGATTAACCGAGCTGGTATCTGCATCAAGTTGTGCTTCGGGCAAGTTAACGCAACTGCTGTCATAAGCACAGTAACGAATATTGGTATTACCACCAGACTGCACATCGCTCGGATCAGCATCAGTTAATACTTCAGATGTTAAATTCCAACGCCCCGAATCAGGCACATAAACCATACCTTCGGGCAACGCATCAATAAGCGTAATCTGATTAGCCACCACTGAGCCTGTGTTACGGTACTGCAGCGTAACGGTGTATGGACCACCCGGTGATAAACCGGCACTGCTACTCATGGACTTTACAAATTCAACAATGGCACCAGTATCAACTTTGATTGTATCGGTATTACTTTTGGATTCACCGGGAGTGAACTGACTACTGGCACGAATACTAAGTACACCCGCATCACCATTGGTCGCGTTTGCCGGTACGGCACCAGAGACCACGAAATAGAAATCGGTTCCGGCGGCTACCCAAGGTGTTGTTGTTAAAGGAGTGTTGTTATCAGCAACACCGTTCTGATCAAGATCAGCGTAGATGGCCAGATCGTCAAGGTCGATGTTATCGCCGGACTCGTTAAGCAGTTGCAAATCGAATCGATCATCCCCGTTACCGGTATTACTCAATCTATGAGAAAAGGATACAGCGCTGCCAGGTGCTGCAAGTTGCTCTTGATCTTGCGCAAGCTCCATACCTGCAACCTGTTCAATCAGCGTTTCAACCACGTTCGACAACACGGTGAATTCCTGACCCGAATCGTCTTTATACACAGCCGATGCCTGATTGCGTATCACTGTACCAGCAGGTGTTGCAGCCCAGACTGTCTGACACAGCAGCAACATAAGCACCAGCAATATGGCGGCTTGCGCACTGCAGCAGTGTTTGCGTAAGGTATTCACTGATCTGTCACTGGATTTGGTATTAATGCTACTCAGGCTGATTCATGGCGTATTCAATGGCCAGAGGTCGACCCGACTTATCCAGCAGCATAAGTTCAACGCGACGATTCACTGCTCGAGCCACATCATCTTCAGAATCTATCTGGGGCAGAACCTCGCCAATGGGTTGCAGTATGATCCGCTCGCTAGTAATACCCTGACTTTCGATGTACGACTTCACTGCCAGCACGCGAGCTTCGGCTAAAGCTTCGTTATAGCCAAGGCTACCCTTCCTGTCGGTGAAGCCTTGCAGACCTACCACCAGTGAAGGAAACTTTTTCAAAACCTGTAATGATTTATCCAGACGCGCATTTTCTTCTGTTGCAAGATCACTACTGTCAAAGGCGAAGTACACCGCTGGCTCCCATGGATAGTGGGTATCGGTTATCTGCTCATGCAAGTTGATAGCACCGGCATCATCGGTGCTGGCGATCAATCTGCAATCGGCCGCATCGTACTCTGCATAGAGCGCTTCGGTACTGACACAGCCAGAGGCACATGCGGACATAATCAATCCTGAAACCAAATACATCTTCAGGCTTTTTGTTATTCCAGCCATTTAAACCAATCCTCATCAAACTTAACTTGCAGGCCAACACGAACACCTTGCGCGTTGTAACCCTGTTCATCCAAATCATCTTCGCGAAAACCAATGGCGTTGTAACGCAATCCCAATCGCACATTACGTTCTACAATCCACGACAGGCCGAAGCCGAGAGAGTATCGGCCATCACCCGGCCCACCAGTGCCGAGAAAGCCTCCACGTAAATCCAGTTCCCATCGACGTCGTATGTCGAATGTGCCCCTGATATCTGCCATAAAGGCATGGCTTGACACAACACCGCTGTCAAATTCAATATCGGTTCGACGCAACCCAACGCGTCCGCTTAAGTTTGCGTTGCTGGCAATCTGTCGATTCTGATGTGTTGATAGCAGCCAGGTTTTGCGGTCTTGCCCGTCTTGTGGGCCATAGTCAACCTTCCAGTTCGCCATAAACAAAGCATGTTGTTCGTTGCTGCGTTTCGGTCTTCTGGCAAAACCAATAGTCATTCTGTGTCGTGAGGTCAGCTCACCGATGTCCGGACTCTGACGAGTAAACTCCTCACGCAGCAAACCCGTCCAGTCAACATTCAAACGCTGAGCAACGGTGCCGCGAAAACCGTAGTACCGACTGGCACTGGTCTCTCTAATTTCGGCTTGGGCACTGATTTTTCTATTCGGGTTGCGATTGTCAGTCACACCAAGCGACAAGGCGATTGAATCATCTGCATTCGAACCCCGCATAACATCGATTACTTCGAATGCAGGAGACACAACGAGCTTGGGTTTAATTTCATAACGTCCACGAATACCAGACGCCGTTTCCATACTGTTACCGCCAACATTGCCTCTTAACCGATATTCGCTGTAAAGCTTTGTTGAAGGCAGGATGTCCGATTCAATACCAGCGGTGAACAACCGATTACGATTCTCGTTAATCGAATATGACTGAAACGAAAGACCCCTATCCAGTTCATAACGAGCATAAATGCTGACATGTTCATGTAGTTGCAAACGCGACGACAGACCAAGTCGATGTCGCTCACTGGTTTTTACATCTTGTTCGTAGTCAACACCAATGCTGCCACGCAACCCGTTTCGCAGGGTGAAGCGTTTCTCGGCACCGAGTAAGAAGGTATTAAAAGTCAGATCGGCAGCCTGATCACGGCTGCGCACATGTCTGGCCCCGGCAGATACAGACCAGTCGGAAAACGTCTTTTCAATGTTGACACCGACGGAGGTATTCAGGTTTTCTTCAGACAAGGAGCGACTGTGTGACGCATCCACAGTAGCCTTTACTGTATTGCCAAGTGGTTGTCGGTGCTCCAGACGCCACTCTTCGCGCCCCTGTGAAATACCGGCCGCGGGGTTATCAAAGCGTGTGGATGCGCGCGCCCAGGTCATCACTGTGCGATAGTCACGTCGACCACTCCAGGCATGTTCCACATGGATGCGCTGTGCATCGGCATCGGTATTCGCTTGCCGATGTGTTTGATAAGCAGAGGATGCTGTCAGTTTGGTATTTAGCGAAAGCTTTGCCGTGGCACTGACACTACCAATGGTGTAACCAGAGATGGGATTCTGATCATCGGTCAGGCTTGCAGCAATACTCAGTTGCGGATTTAACCTATGTGTAAGACGAAGCCCGGAGACCCAATACTCGTCAGAGCTGTTATCAAGATCATAGCTGATGCGGATATATACTGGATTCAAATCGCTATCGACTGTGGGCACTGCATCGGCAAAACGCAGCAGACCGGATTCGAAGTCGATCGAGTAGTCGATATTTCGGGTCAGAGACTCAGAAGTAAGCACCAGGCCCGGGTTGTCGCGATCGCGAACGATCAGTTCAACCACCTCGCTATTGACGACAATGGGCGCTCGAGTAATCTCATACAGCATGGCCGTTCCGTTGCCACGAATCTCTTCACTGTTTCGGGAAGCGCTTTCCTGCGCTGCGAATGCCTGAAAGCGGGTTTGACCATTATCAAGCACACCGTTAACACCAGTCAGAGTTCGCTGGACTCGACCAAGATCATCGTGGTCGGCATTATTATCTGTGAGGTAGTCACCCCACATGATGCTGTTCTTGTCTTTTTCCAGTTTGAAGTACAGCTTACTGCGGCTTTGTGCCTCTACACCTCGCAACGAAGAATCGCCGTAGGTTGCGTAATGTTTGTGCGGATTCAAGTCTCGCAATACATGAGTATTCTTGTTTTTGTGTGAGTCATAAGACAAACTCAGCTGCATATCGTTTTTTACACGACCTTTTAGAAACAGCGCAAGGCGTGCATCATCGTCGAACCCTTCTTCGAGATTCGGGCGCGCGTCTGTGCCTTGATTGACACGATTCCATTGCCCGCCTATATCGATCAGACCGGCAGCAATTAACGGTCTGGCAGCAGCAATTTGCACAATATTCAAACTGGCATCCAGCGCACCGGTGCGTGCCTGAACGCGCACATTACCAGTAAGTTCGGTACTGCGTAGGTGTACTCGACCACGACCGTTTTCAACCCGGACTTGCATACCGGGCTCACGGCGCTGTAAATCTTCTTCGACGAACGCACCACCATTACTGCTCAGGGTAACGAAGTAAACACCGTGCGCTGGATTGTTATGGGCATCGGTTATAACTATGTCGATGGGTAGCTTGCTGACACCACCATCAGCTTCCAGGGTGTCTTGCGTGGTACGAAGCAACAATCGCACACCCGCAGATGGACGTCGAAACTCACCTTCTGCCAGAACACGCTCATTTCCAAACGCATCCTTGGCTTTGACACTCACCTGGTTTAAACCCGGAACTAACCGTACGCCATACCATGCAACCAGTTGCGCTCGAGCACGCCGGTTGATGATTTGTTCACCTATCTGGGTTCTTGCAACCGGCACATCGTTAACATAAAGAACCGGATCAACACCAGCGGGTATTACGGCCATGAATCGACCGTCCCAACTAAGATCTTCCTGTGGCCACAACCATGTACCTTCTTTGGCCTGTGCTTCAGTTATTTCTTTAACCAGTTCTTCGGGGTCACCCATTTGTGGCTTTTCCAGCGGCCGGGCACTGAGCACCGTGCCTTCGTCACCGCTGTTATCAACTGACTGCTGGTTTTCCTGAGTAGTGCTATCCAACCGGCTTCTATTATCTTGCTGATCTCTGGAAAAACCGAGAATGCCCTGTGACAAATCTCCGTCCGTATCAGCCCGCTTGCGCGCATCGAGCCTGGGCGCTTTGGCATCCGGGTCGAATCTGGATGCTTCATTTAGCAACCAGGTATCGCGCAGCGTTAAATTGCGTTCTTTGAGCTCTGCAAATACTGCATCGACATTTTGTTGTGGGCAGTAACTGGCAAAGTCGGCACGGTGAAAATCCCCTGCCGACAAATCGATAAAGCGGCTTTCAGGATCAGCCGCCTGTCGGGTATCGGTAGGCTTAAGAATCAAGCCATCGGGCATGGTCAGCGTGTCGAGCTTGATAACATGCAAGCCTGGTTCAAGACCGTATAGACTGTACTGACCGTCTTCGTCCGTTATAACAAACGTACCATCCTGCAGATAAAGACGAACACCACCAATAGGCCACTCACCCTGGTTCTGTATGTTGTCGCAACTACTGTCGACATAGACTTTACCGAATACAATCGCCTGATCGGACAACACTCCACTACGCTGAACATCCACTTTCGCCATACTGGTTGGTGTTGACAGCAGCAGTCCACTTACAGTTTCTGCATTGGCATTGGCTCTGTTTACACCACTTCCATCACTAGCGCCGGCGGTAGCGCGCATGTGATAACGAAGAGTTCCTTCCGAGTTCGCTTCAACTTGCGATAGTTGAAAACGCAAGCCATTAACTGTGTTGTTACTCTGATCAGAGCCCTCATTGGCACTGGCAGGTAAGGACAAGCGTTGCGGGTCAGCAATCGACTCATCATTAAACGTGGCCGAACCCGGCATGTAACGAAATCCGAACGCTGGGTAGTCGATCACAGCAACATTGTTTAATTGCCCGTCACTGCGATTTTTTAGTTTGATCGCGTACGACAAGGTTTCACCTATATCAACGCTTGTTGACTCAGCTGTTTTCTCCACGACCAACAATGCATTTCTATTTGCAGGGTCAAGTGGTATATCGATAACAGGGGGAGAAGAATCAGGTACCACAACAAATTCACCATCTCCCGATTGGGAGTATCCTTCGGCACCATACGAGGCTGGTATGACAAAAAAGCTTTCAAACTGCCCTGGCTCAACCGTGGATGGAAACACATAGCTCGGGGGTGCTTGAACCTGAATACTGTAATTCGATGCGCCAGGGAGCCGAGGAATGGTATACCGACCTTCAGAATCGGTCGTAAAAATCAATGGTTCACTGGTTACAGGATGCAGTTGTACTTGCTCGTCGATCAAAATACTCACAACGACATCCGGTACACCTTGCAAACTGGTTGAATCAAATACCCGACTTACCGGATCAACAATGGCGGTGTCGCTTACTTCAACACCAGTACCTATATCAACAAAACTCACCCTGAGCGTGTCGTCAATTTCACTGCGTAACGGACAAATGTCGCTATCGTCTGTGTAATTGGCAGGCATTGGCAATGCACCGTTGCTGCCACCGGGGCAAAACACACCATCGCCGGTGAGGGTTGGGCTGAGCAAAACCGGTTTGATACTCCGGTAAGTATTGGAGTTGTTATCAGTCTCGCGTAAAAGCAACTGTAAAGTGTCACCGGTTAACCCGGATGCTACAGTCACTACAACGTATTGCGCACCCGATGCGTCGATAATCAGCTGCTCATTGGGAACCGATGCCACCAGCTCGACATAGACGCCGTTCAGGTCGAGTCGATACTCGCCTCCATTCGTTCCGTTATTCAATTCCGATTGCTGCAATCGATAAACCGGAGCGTCAATGAAGTCTTCATCGCGGTCAAATTCCGGTGTTTGCGCGTTTTTTTGTAATTCGATCGAAGGTTCTATAAAACGAATCTCACTCGCCAAAGCGCTGCCCAAGGAAATAACATTGACGCATGCCGGCTCAGCCTCATCATCAACAACACCATCAAGTTCGTAATCAATACCAGCAGATATAAAATATCTGGCGTTATCGCTCGATTCGTTTATACGCATGGGAAACGAGAAGCTAACGCTGTCTTGCTCCTTGAAATTATCTTGTGGAACAACCAGAGCAAGCCGGTCTATTAGCGTTGTGCCATCCCAGTGTTCGTACCGCATCCACTCGTTCCCGGATGTACTGGCACTAACAACAGGAATTGCCTGGAAGGCAACAATATCAAGGAGCTCGCCTGGAACAAGTGTCAAACCGGTTGGCAGATCAACTTCCAGCAGAACACCTTCGCGCTCAGCGCCATCAACAATTAATGTTCGGTCAACAGGCAGAGTTTGTGTTTGATTCGTTGCAACCAGCGTAAAGTCAACGATGTCATTTGTGTTAGAAAATACCTCACAGGAAGGACTCGCCAGCAATTGAAGTTCAATATTTGCGCTGGGTTTTACCGTGATCAGATCAGTGTTAGTTTGTACGGGTAAATCACTTTCTACCGCCTCGGCAAAAAGGAGAACCTCAACTTCATCGTTACCAAGCAATTCAGTTGGTAGTATGCCAGTGACCACAAGAGATATTGATTCACCTGCTTCAACAGTAATTTCAGAATCAACGATGGGCTCTCCCGGATCGACAACACCATTACTATTGGAATCAACATAAAGCATCAAGTTAATCAAATCACCACTATCAGCAATTTGATTTTCAACACTTAAAGCATACCGGTCATCAACGTTACCGATATTTCGCAAGCTGTGCGACAAGGTAATGCTATCGCCTGCTGTAGCGATTATGGAATTAGAAGAAAGTAATTCGAACTGGCGCAAAGTGGCAACCAGAATTGTGGACGTGTTGGATTTCAGTTCCACAAGCTGCCCAGTTGCCGTATCCGTGTAGGTCAACGTGGCCTGATTGACGATAGCCGTTCCTGCATCCGTGGCAGCGTTAGCAGTTGTGACTGATAGCCACATAACGCTAAGAACAACGATCAGTTTAGCCCAGAATGGCATAGCTCAAGTTCTGCAACTGAAAGTGTGTGAGTTTGATATTGAGCACAAACAGATCTTTTGTGCATATAAGTACCCCGCCGACAAACGTCGGCGGAGTCGTTGTGGTACGCGACCTACTGAACCCTTACACTAAATTGTGCCGTCGCTTGCTGGCCCGGAATCAAAATTCCGCCATTGTGCGCTGGATCAGGATCAGGTTGGCCTGCATAGAAGACAATGTTGGTGCCGTTAATCTCACCTTCATCATCAAGGCCGCCCGCATCAGTAACCGTTTGCGGTGCACATGAAGCGCCTTCGCAATATCTCAGGCTACCTGGCTCATACGCACTGAATGCAGGAACCGCATCCGAAATGATGACATTGTCAGCATCGGTTGTTCCCTGATTCTCAGCGATAACTTGCCATATGGCACACTGGCCCGGAGCAATTTCAGTTGCCTGAATTGCTGCGAATGCTCCATCTGCCACACCGTTACAATCAAGATCAGCCGCAACTGACTTGCTTAATCGAACAGCACCGGTTACTACAGTGGTCAGATCAACCAGGCTTGCACCCGGAGCAGCAGGATCGGTATCCACATTAGTTACTGTAATGGTGAGACTGTCAGTTTGACCAGCAGCCGCATTAGCAGGGGCAAATACGGATGCACTCAATGGCAGACTAACGCCAGGTTCCAAAGTGAACTGTTCACCAATGCCATCACCATCGGCATCAGTTACCGTCACACTAACAGTTGTTCCATCGGTTTGTTGAACCGTGATAGTGCCTGGCAAAAGTGCCGTAAGCGGAGTATCTGCAACGCCATCACCATCTGTATCAATGCTGAGCGAGTTAGTCCAACCCGGCTGTGAATTGGTTGCCGCAATAGTAACCACTTCATCAACGTTACCGTTGTTACCCAGAGTGTGGCCATAAGTCACTGTACCGCCAGCTTCAATCTGGTTGGCACTTGGAGTAACCAAAGTCAATTGACGATCAGAATCGACATCAACAGCATCTAGTACTGTATCGGTAGCACCCGTGTTCTGAGACAGAATCTGGAAGAACAGAGGATAGTCACCATCACCGTCACCGTTGGCATCGAGTGTGTCAGCAACACCGTCACCATTGTTGTCTGAGCTATGGTCATTTTCAGCTTGTGTACCGTCAGCTGGAATAGAAACCACTGCAATAACTTCAAAGTCAACAAACAGACCAGGTATTACAGGCGTGGATGTTATTGCACCACCTACAGGATTACCCGCACCGTCGCCCAGATAGAACTCAACTGACCAGCCAGCTGGCAGAGAGCCTAACGTAGTACCGTCATATACCGAACCCACACTGAGTACGTAGGAATCTGGACCACCACCTTCGTTATCAATGTATAACGGAATGTTTACCGTACCACCGGCATTACTAACATAAGCGTTTGCCGCAGTATAAGGTGCTACACCCAGTGGATCTTCATCAGTGCCGATGACACCATTGGCAGCATTGTGTAAATCAGACGCTGCTTCAACAATGGTACCCAGACTAATAGCCGTGGTATCAGTTGCAGGTGTTGCAGAAGGATCATTGGCAGACACAGCTTGAACTGTTGCCTGATACTCTGTGGCAGGAGCTGCTGGTGTACCAGAAGCTGTAGCTGGCAGCTGCGCTTTCACAATAATCGTTCTAGATGCACCACTGGCGATAATCGCTGTATCAACGCCTGAACCATTTGAGTCCGCCAACTGAACGTTGCCAGATTCATCAAAGAACGTGAACACGGTGCCTGAAGGAAAGTTTCCAGGGTTTACGGTCAGCTCAAAAATATCATCGCTGTTGCCGTTGTTTGTCACAATGTTGGTGAACAAAACAATACCGCCCGCTTCTATTTGATCGACAAACTGGTCGTCGTTTACAGTGGAATCATCGTCACCACCATCGTTTGTAGCTGGGCCCGGATTAATACCCGTATCAGAAATGACAACACCAAAGCTGGGGTTAACAACATCTGAAGTAGTATTTGATGAAGTGACCGTATCCGGATTATCATCTTCATCAGTATCGCCCGATGCGAAACCCTGATTCTCGATAACATAGCCGCCACCAAGTGCTGCCGGGTCATAAGAAACAGTGAAGCTTACCGACACAGTAGTTTGTGGAGGTAGAACTGAATCGATTGCGTAGACACCATTAATGGCACTATCACCTGTATCACCATCGGTGTTCAGGTCCAGACCCAATGTTGCTTCATCGGTATCGGTTAAATCGCCATCGGCGTTCAAATCAAGCGATAAATTGGTTTCATCAAGTACCGCTGAGGCTGCAACTGTATCGCCATTGCTAGCAAGAATACCTGACTGAGTCACACTTTCGAGCGTTGTATTCGCAGGCAAACCGTCAAAGATAACGACGTCATTGGCAGCAGTATTACCATTGTTTCTAACGGTCACGGTGTAAGTGATTTCGTTAGCAGCAACATCATGAACTGAGCTTTTAGTTGTTACCAGAACCGCATCACCGGTTACTGTTATCAGTGATTCGTTAGTACCATCCAAGCCATCTCGGCCAGAGCCTGTACTTAAATCTGTAACACTGTTAGCAACGGTTGCTGTGCCACCTTCATAGGCTACAGCAGTTAACGTGGTACCAAGGGTCTGCCCGTCTGTCGCACCTGCTGGAACTTCTACCGCAACAACCAGGTTCGCAATGTTATTCACGTTGGCAGGCAGTGTCAGACTCGTTATAGCAGGCTCACCGGCATCCGGCTCACCATTACCATTTATATCTTCATAAATGGTGATATTTGCGGCATCAGTACTATCGCCACCAGTAATTCCATCAACAGCCGTCAGGTCAAAGGTGTCAGTGCCGTTACCTGTATTCGTCAAGACATACGGCAGGTAAACGGTTTGACCAGGAGCAGCTGTTGCATCGACATCAACACCGATCGTTGCAGAATATACCTGTGCAACAGTTACTATCGCTTCATTTGATTGCGCTGAGTAAACATTACCCGCAGCATCTTCATACGTTACGGTAGCCAAGTTTCTGATTTGTGTACCCGCTGCGGTTGCAGCAAAAACGGCAGGTGCTGTTGCACCAATCCCACCGGCTACCACAACTGCCGCTATGGCTTGCACCAGCGGTTTTCGTGGTAATTTTATCCACTTCATCTAACTTTCCTCAAATTTTTTATACCCAAATCCAACATGGATTCAGGTTGGGTTCTCTTCACGTTACAATTTTTTTTTGCCACAGCTTTTTCAAGCATCTATGCGACGCTGTGGTCGATTTTCAAACGTGTTTACTCCACTGACACGCGGTAGCTATAACTATGCTTTCCGCCTTTCGAAGAAAGCTCTTCAGCGGCAACCCAACGAACATGTGTGTACTGTTCTGGCGGTACGATCACTTCCTTCTGACTGCCATCCGCCTGCGTTTCGACTCTTTTTACCGGCTCAGCCTCAAAGGATTCACCACCGTCAATACTGACTTCAAACATCGCATCAACATCTGCTGAATGCGAATCGCCAATAAATCGAGTGTTATTGGGAATAGGATCAACAACCTTGATACCGCTTACGCCAGCATCGCCGTTGTTCGTGAAAACAATTCGAAATTCCATCACCTGACCTGGAACGGTTTCCTCGGCAGGTAGTATTTTTTCTTTCCCGTCGCTGTCCTTGGTGACGATAAATGCCTGGATCTCTCCAGTAACCGGGCCTTTCGCATAGGCAAAGCCTGCAATTCCCAGAACCAAAGCCAGAACAAATGTAAGCGAGGTAACTCGCATGGGACGTCTCCTAATAGTGTTAATAAGATCGAAAAACGCAGTACGTATTGCGCAGTCGTATTCGACTAGGGGGGTTAAATGCAGTTAGTGAGCCTGCGCACAATTTTGGGTTAGGAAAAAACGTGAGCGGTTTCAAGAATTGGGGAGTTATTTTGAACTGGTCTTGTGACGTAGTTCAAATTTTTTTTGGGAATGTTTAAGCTTTAAGTGCAGAAATGATTTTTGACGTTGGAACAAGAGAAAGCACAATATTGGTGTCAGCAATTATTCAACGACAATGCGATAACTGACTCGTCCACCCTGCCCGGCTGGAAGCGCACCCTGAAATAACCATTGCAGCTGATTACCGGCTGCATTGGGAGTACACACAACAACCGGGGGTGTCTGCGCACATTGTACGGATGAGGTTTCTACTTCGGTGTAGGCAGGTGCCTCGTCGTTAATAACCAGGTCGTTTATCTGTCCATTGCCAGTGTTTGCGTATGCAATGGTGTATTCAAGAATATGGCCCGGCAGAGCTGTGTTTTGGGTAACAGGCTGTCCACCGAGACTGATGTTGCTGACTGATTTTTCAAGCACCAGATTGCCCGATGCTGTTCCAATAACAGTTGTTATATCTTCATTCCTGTTATTAAAAACAAGACCATGACCCGTTGTGGCTGGATCGTCAAGATACATAGTTGCAGCCAGCTCAAGCTGTTGCGATTCACCCGGCACGCTATTGGCCGGAACCGCGATAGAAACAATCATGCAAACGGATTCATCTCGATTTACTGGCAGGCTGCCGTTAATTTGATAGTCTGAACCATCAACCTCATTGTTACAATTCTGATCGTGATAAAGCGTTTCTGTCCATGAAGAACTTTGAGAAGAGTTTTGAGTGCTTAAGTTAAATTCAACATTACCACTGGTGAAAGCTGCGTAATCGTGATAATACTCAATAGTAGACCCGGGAACGGTGTTAGCCGCCTGGTTAAGTACAAGCGTTGATCTTTTTACTAAACCTACCTGAACGAAATTGTTAGCTGGCCCGTTTAACTGTGGTTCAATAATAACCCGACCATCAATTACATCGGCATTAACATTCGTTGGTGACTCGCTAATAAAATGTGTTGTTGATGTTGGTGTGATAACCACTTCAACCGGCTGGCCCGCATAAACAGGTTCTATACTTGCTGACCAGCTTCCATCGGCTGCAGTAACAGCGGTTGCAAGTTGGTTCCCGGTAGCCACATCAACAATGCTTACTGCCCTTCCTGAAATTCCGGCTTCTGCTGGCTGCTGAACACCATCATGGTTTGTTTGTGAATCAAATGAACTATCTTCAAATACAAGACCGCTGATAGTCAACACCGACTCCATTGAGAATGTCGTAGGACTATCAATGTCAGTCGACAAATCAAGCCCTGTTCCGGATTCGTCTGTAACCGTATCACCTGCGTTGTCGACAGCGCTCACATCCGCAGTATTCATGTATGTTTCCAGCGCTCCTGTGCCGGGATAAAAAACTTCAACACTGAACTCCAATTGTATTTCTTCATCTGGCTGTAAAACACTGCTATTACTGGCTAATAAGAGACTTGAGCCGGCTTGTCCCGTATAAGCGATATTAGCGATAAAACCAGCTGGTGCGGCTATAATTTGCGGCGTTGAATTTAGTTGGTAGTTGCCAGCACCAAACACGTTATCAAGATTATCGTTCAGTTGAAGATTGGTTAATGGTGCAGTGCCAGCGTTTTTTATGAGCAGGTTAACCGTAGCTATGCGATCAATCACATCAACAACCTTACCCACACGTATATCAGAAACCAATTCCTGCTGACCAACCGCGCAAACTTCCAGCGACCAACTGTTCAGAACACCTGTATTGCGTCGCTGAAAACTATTGATGCGCATTTCCCAAAGCCCTTGCGCGTCCTGACCATCGAATGCAGACAATGATTGTTGCGGTCTGTACACCTCACCGTTTGCAGGTTGACAAGCAACACCGGATGCCGCTTCATCATCAAAATCCATATTGAAGCTTGTGTTACCCGTGCAGGTGTTTCCATACAATTGAATTTGCGTGCCCTGATGTCGAAGCAGGAAATATAACCGGCGTTGAGAACGATGCGAAGCATTGACACCAAGAACATTGATATCTGTAATGACCAACGAATCGGGAATATTAAGCGTAGACGTTACCGGGTTAGAGTTGTTACCGCCATACGGTGTTGGTACATCAGTAGAATCAAAAACATAGCTGACACTTCCAGCCGGACAGTTGCCGGCTGACGAAGACGAACCGTTAATGCGTAACTCGTAGTCCTCTACTTCACCGTTATCAACATAGCCGGTCGGCTTATAAATTTCATCAGCCGAGTTGGCAATTCGAATTCGTGCAAAGCTGTTGCCTGCATTGGTAACACTGACACCGCTCCAAGTCAGTGTTGCGTTTTGTCCTTGACAGATAGCCGGGTAATTACCGTTTCGTTCAACGAAATCAAACGTACCATTCAGATTTAAGTCAATCCATGCTGATACAAACCCACCAGAGCAACGCACATTTAATTCGTAGCTACTGTCTCCCACCGTTAAGTCAGGTAACACTGTTAGTGCATCTTCATCATCAATACCGGCTTGATCATCACCACTGCCATTACCTCCCCCGGCTCCGCCGTGCAGTGTGTACGGCTCGTTGTCTGGTGGTGTTGTGCCTAGATAAACTGATCCAACAGCCCCTTCGACTAGATGGGTCGCAGCGCCATAGCTGTCTGGAGCATCGCCAAAGTCATAACTGAAACCGCCGGTGAAATCCCAGATCGCCTGACTTGACGTCATCAAGGTTTGACTAGAGATGGCTCCGGTATTGGTGTTCAACTCCCTGATGCTGTTGCCAATATTGGTATAAACACGGCCATCGAGCGAGTTTGCGACCTGGCCTCCATTGCCATTGCCCAGCAGTGCCCATGTGTTTGATGTCAGATCAAAGCGCCAGATTCCAGCGTGGGTGCCCTGGCCAGTACCGGTTAGATCAGCCGATGAGCCATACATTACGGGCCCACCGCCCTCATTGACCACAGCAATATCGCCAAAACCGCCCAATTGCACTTCTGTGCAATTACATGCGCTGTGTATATCCAACGCCTGTACAGAGACCATTTGTCGGCCATCTGCCGACATTTCCAGCACATAGACGTCCTCGATAAACCCATTATCGGTCTCTGAGCCCAAATAGTATCTGCCATCGAGAAAAGAGCCACCAGTGCTGTTTATATTGTGTATTGGGGCCTGGAAAAAGCCGTTTTCAAAATTGTTGATCAGAGCGTGAGCGTTTGCGCCGGTACCAAGAGCGGGGTCCCAGTAGTAGATGCTGGAGTTGTCACCGTAGTAAACGAGCCCGTCAGTAGAATTGGATGCCAAAGCGTTGACAGCGGGTGAAAGACTGGCCGTGGTGAGGTAGGTTTCCTGTTGCGTCGATAAATTGACGCCATACAGATTATTGACCGAAGAATAAATGAATACCGTATCGGCACTGCCCATTGCAGGAATTGCAATCAGGAACATGCACGTTAATACCGCGCGCCAAAAATTGCCCACCAGGGATTTGACATGCTGCAGATTCAGCCAGATTAGGAATTGGAGTGCTTTCACGCGACACAGATACGAGCGACCTGTGCAGATTGAGCAAGATCCAAGCCTTCCCCGGCAGAGTTACTGAAACGGCGTTAGCCGGTTTTGGCGTTCAGCGTTCCTACGAACTCATCATTTGATTCTTTTTTGCTATCAGATTTTTTACTTCGTGAATCACCAACAATTTCTTCTCTAAGAATAGCCACTTCGGACGGCGCATCAATTCCCAGCTTTACACGATTGTTTTCTATGCTCAATACAACCAACACAACGTCGTCACCGATATGTATTCGTTCGTTTGATCTTCTTGTGAGAATTAACATCCACTCTTCCTTTACCAAGTTTGTTTAGCTCCATGTTGAAACAACGAACAAGAGCAACAGATGACGGCGCACCTATACAGCACAGCGCGAATCAGTTGAGTCGCCGCAAGCGACGAGTTGCCAGTAACAACCGACTGGGTGTTGCAAGTTTGGTGGCGAATCAGTTATTAGCTAACACTTGATGTGGGTGATAACGGTTACTTTGATTCAACAATGGATTTAAGTACGGACGATAAAACGTTCAAACACTAACTCGTTATAGTCATAACGAGACTGCATGTATCAATATGAATAGATGCAACGTTGAAACTATCATTTGGTATAGCCGTTCCTTTGAATAGCCACTAAAATATTTTTGCGCCGACCAGATATCTGGAATACGAAACCCACCTGATTTAGTCATTTTTTGAAATGATCAGAAATAACAGAAAGAATTAATTAAAACGCGATATCTAATTGCGTATGTAAAATCAATACACAATACATATCAATACGTAAATTATATCAATACACTATTTATATCAATTTATATAAAACCCTTCTCAATCTATACGAAGTGGCGCTTATTCGTTGTCAGAGTTTTCGAGCGTCAAGTTCAATATTTACCTATATACAGCGTTAAAACACTGTAGCAATGGTGTATTAATAATATGTGCGTATTTAATTTACGCAGACACAGATACAACAGCGATGATTTCTTCGAC
>CALJNA010000110.1 GCA_937981955.1 uncultured Granulosicoccaceae bacterium | reverse complement strand
CCATTTGGGATGAATGGGCAGATGAGAACGGTGAGCTTGGTCCTGTCTATGGACGTCAGTGGCGTTCGTGGCCAACACCCTCTGGTGAACATATCGATCAGATAACACAATTGCTCGATCAGATTCGTAACACACCGGATTCACGCCGACTGATCATTAGCGCATGGAATGTGGCCGACATAGACAAAATGAAGTTGCCACCATGTCATTGCCTGGTTCAGTTTTATGTTGCCGATGGCAAGCTGAGTTGTCAGTTGTATCAAAGAAGTGCTGATGTGTTTCTTGGTGTGCCTTTCAATATTGCTTCCTATGCGTTGCTTACCCATATGATCGCTCAAGTGGCTAATCTGGAAGTGGGTGATTTTGTTCATACGCTTGGTGATGCCCATTTGTATAGCAATCACATGGAACAAACCAACGAACAATTACAACGTCAACCAAGAGCACTGCCGCAGCTGCGTCTTAACCCGGACATAAAAGATTTGTTTGCGTTTAAATACGAAGACATTGAGTTGGTTGGCTATGAAGCTGAACCGAATATTAAAGCGCCCGTTGCGGTGTAAACGATGACAAGCTTATCGAAAAATAATGCGTGTACTGTTGCCATGATGTTGGCGATGGATAAAAACAAACTGATCGGTAAAGAGGGCGGCATGCCCTGGCACATCCCCGGGGAAATGGCTTATTTCAAGTCTGTGACCATGGGTAAGCCTGTTGTTATGGGGCGTAAAACATACGACTCGATAGGCAAACCCCTTCCGGGCCGGCCGAATCTTGTGGTGACTCGCAACGCAGAATGGTCTGCAGATGGTGTGCAGGTGTATACGTCACTGGATTTGGCCATTGCCGGTGCGGTCGAGTATTACGATCTGCAGGCGAGCAATTCAGATAATTCAACCATCGCTCATAACACTGCTGAGCATACGACTGAACCACCTGAAGTCATGATTATTGGTGGCGCTGGTTTGTGCCGTGAAGCCATGCCGGTGACGCAACGCATTTATCTGACACATATTGATCATGCCTATGAAGGTGACATCTGGTTCGACAGCTTCGAATGGAATGACTGGCAGATTGTTTCCCGAAAAGACAATGAACTGGATGGTTTGAAGTTCACCTATTTTGTGTTGGAACGCGCGGCTTAGGTACGAATTACATTTAAAATTCGGTACTTGATGTAACAACCCGTGCAGGACTACATCTAACATTGTACTTCCGCTCGGTCCCCATTGCAGACGAAATCACTAAAAATAAACATCACTAATCAGAGGTTGTTTTGCTCCCATCACGAACCACATTGCAGCTCGATTCAATTGTATTGAGTATGGCATCCAGGTACGCCGGCCCTTGTTCTTTAATCTCAACGGGTGCGTGCCCTATATCACTGAAATAGGCGGATACAGTATCGTCAATGTATTGTACGTATCCATCAGCAAGGCTAGTTTTAAATCGAAAAATTGCTGGCTTTGGAAGCTCTTTCAACGTAACGCTGTAACTCTTCCCAACTCGGATTCGAATAACATCTTCAACACCCTCTGTGATTCGAATAGCGTTTCTTATGCAGGCATCTTCGCCATGTTGAAGAGGCCTTTCACGCTGTACGCGCCAATATGTGTCACAAGCGGTTTGCGTTAGGATTAAAGCGAATAGTAAAAAATATTTCATATTGACTAATCACTACTACCTCGTTGATTTCTGTGGAACTTCCTACGACTGTTCTGGGCCGTTCTGAGACAGTTTAGATCCAAGCTTTTGCAAACTACGCATAAGCCAAGCACAACTACTTGCACGCCGCATTGAAGTCATCGATATGTTCAGTTAAATTGGACACATCGAATGACGCCGTAAAAGGCTGTGAAGATATTGCAGGCATTTTTATATGCAGTTGATTTCCTTCGAGCATTTTCATAATCAAGTTCTTCGCGGCACTTTCGTCTTTAAGTGTCAGTACATACTTGTTATTTGGGACTGCCAGTAACGATGTCACCGGCTCTTGATCATCCACTTGAAACGGAACTTCCTGCACATCGCCTGTTTCACCAAACAGGCATGAAGCTGATAGATACAGACTGGTTTGCTTTTCTGCGCACACCAGAACCATTGCCATCGTTTCGGTTCTATCACCACATAAAACAGCGTAGTTTGATCTGCGACTGACGGTAATGCTGTCGAAATATTTTGACTTTAAAACAGCCCAGTCGCGAGGCTTGTCATGCGATGTTTTTGCATAACAGGCCAGTCGCTCGTCGTTGGGTTCTATTAAGCTGCAGTGCTTTGTGTTAGCCGATACATTTGTAAAAATAGCCAATACGCCAACAAACAATAGCCATTTATTCAGAACCATTATTCGTCCTTCGAAAAAACGGCTACGAAGCAACCACCGCTGTGACCATAATTTCAACTTGGAAATCGGGTGTAGCAAGCCTTGGTGACTCAACACACGCACGGGCAGGCGGGTTGTCGGTATCGACCCATGCATCCCAAACGGCATTCATCTCAGCAAAGTCGTCCATACTGGTCAGCCAGATCGTAGTGGAGAGAATGTGTGATTTGTCGCTGCCGGCCTTAGCCAACAATTTTTCTATTGCCTGCAAAATATCTTCGGTTTGAGCAGTGATGCTACCCGCTTTGGCGTTCTGAGCCACCTGGCCTGCCAGATACACTATGCCTCGGTGGACAACAATCTGACTCATTCGATTATTAGATTCGTGCCGGGTGATGCTCATGTTCGGTTCCTTTATTGCGATGTTGAATGTATATGCTGAGATACTAACCGCTTTTGAGTGTAAAGGCTTGATTCGATGCAGGGTAAGAAAAACATTGGATCAGACGATGCCATCGACCGTCGTTGTCACACCAGTCTCCAGCGCTAGCGCTGCAAGTGAACCTCCCCACACGGCACCGCGATCAAGTGGTATCACATTCGATACAGCAAAAGCAGGGTGGCTGCTCCAGTGGCCAAACAAAATTCGGCCTTCAATTGTTTTCCTGTTAGGTACCGCATACCAGGGCATCAGATCTTTCGGCGCTTTGGCCGGCGGGCAGGTGTAAGAGAAATCCAGCTCTGCATCATGCGTACACAGTCGCATTCGCGTAAATGCATTCACAGCAAATCTTCGGCGACGATGCTTGCCCAGTTTATTCGACCACTTAGCTGGTTTATTGCCATACATACGCTCTAAAAACTCAACATATTTCGGTGAACGCAGCGCTTTTTCCACCTCTGTCGCCATTTCCTGAGCCTTGGCTAAATCCCATTTGGGATAGATACCGGCATGCACGAGAGTAATGTCAAGTTCTTCACTGTGATGTAGCAAAGGCAGGTGCCGTACCCAATCGATTAACTCTTCAAGATCGGAGGCCGCGAGAATGTCGTCTAGTGTGTCTTTACCACCAGTACGTCGCAAACCGTTTGCAACGGCAAGCAGGTGTAAATCGTGGTTACCCAACACGCTGATGGCACTATCGCCAAGTGATTTCACAAACCGCAGCGTTTCAAGCGATTGAGGTCCACGATTGATCAGATCTCCGACAAACCAGAGCGTATCGGTGTTTGAGTCAAAGTGTACCTTGTCCAGCAATCGTTGCAGAGGATCCAGGCAGCCTTGCAGATCGCCAATGGCAAAAGTAGTCATGTTTGAATACAGTGAACGGTCAGGTCGAGAGTATAATCACGTTCGAATAATTGTGACTATCGTTGCGTGTAATCAGTGCAAAGTATGGGGTGTAGAAAGTAGAAATTCTGCAATAGGTGCTTTGAACTCATCGCCGTCGTCGGTCACCATTTGATAAGTGCCACCCATTGTACCCATCGAAGTTTCAAGCCACGTACCGCTGGTGTACTGGAAACGTTCTCCAGGTCTTAGATGAGGTTGTTCGCCAACCACACCATCGCCGTGCACTTCCTGAACTTTTCCATTGGCATCTTGAATAACCCAATGTCGCGTGAGCAGCTTGGCGGCAACATTGCCCTGATTGTGAATGGTGATGGTGTAGGCAAATACGTATCGATCGTTGTCCGGGTCTGACTCTGATTCAATGTACAAAGTATCGACATCGATCTTTATCGCATCGCTCATATCGTGGGTATCCACAAACTACACTCCGGTATGCTGCATTTAACGCTATGGTAGCATTTTTGCGATCAGTAAAAACTGCTCAAGGGTCAAGGTTTCGGCCCTGGCTTGCGGGTCGATACCTGCAGCAGAGAGGCTCTCGGCAGATAAAGTTTTTTTCAAGTTATTGCGCAGCGTTTTGCGTTTGTTACCGAATGCGAGTCGGGTTGCCTGAGATAATTTCTCTATAAGTTCTGCATTGGGTGATTGCGTTAATGGCGTTAACCTGACAACAGCCGATTGTACTTTCGGCGGTGGCGTGAATGCTTCCGGAGGCACATCAAACAGTGCCTGAATGTCGAAACAACTTTGCATCAGCACACTCAGACGACCATAGGCACGCGTGCCAGTTTGCGCACAAAGCCTGTCGACAACTTCCTTTTGCAACATGACGTGCACATCCTGCACATGCTCACGAGCATCAAGCAGTTTGAGCAGTAGTGGAGTGCCAATGTTGTAAGGCAGATTACCAACCACCCTGACATGTTGCTCAGCAGCCAGTGATGACCAGTCGACGGTTAATACATCGCGTTCATGAATGACCAGATTGGTCAGCTGACGCTGCTGAAGTTTTGCGATTAAATCCCGGTCTATCTCAATGACCTGTAATTCAGATACTCGTTCAAGCAAGGGCAGGGTCAGCGCACCCAGGCCGGGCCCGACTTCAACCATGTTTTGTGCGGTACCCGGGTTGATCGACTCAATGATGCGACTGATAACCTGTGCGTCGTTAAGAAAGTTTTGTCCGAAGCGTTTTCGTGGCTGATGGTTCAAGGCTATGTCTGACTCTGTTCGGCCAGTGCCATACGCTTTGCCATGCCAATGGCGGCATTCAGGCTGCCCGAGTCAATATTGCCAGTGCCGGCTTTATCAATGGCTGTACCGTGGTCAACACTGGTGCGAATAATCGGTAAGCCAAGCGTGATGTTCACAGAATTTCCGAAGCCTGCGTATTTTAAAACGGGTAACCCCTGATCGTGATACATGGCAAGTACGGCATCAGCATCGTTTAAGTGATGTTGTGTAAACAAGGTGTCAGCAGGTAGTGGTCCAATCAGTTCAAGCCCTGCGCTGCGTAACTTTTCAAGTGCAGGGATAATGATATCGATTTCTTCGCGCCCTAAATGTCCGTCTTCACCGGCATGAGGATTTAAACCGCACACCAGTATTCTCGGTTTGCCAATGCCAAAGCGTGTGCGAAGTTCGTTATGCAATATCGTTAACACGCGCGACAGTCCGTCTTCGGTAATGGCTTTGGATACGGCAGACAGTGGCATATGCGTAGTAGCAAGGGCTACGCGGAAGTCACCTGATGCAAGCAACATGACCGGGTCGCAGCCTAACTTTTCTGCCAGATATTCCGTGTGCCCGGTGAAGCTGATACCTGCATCGTTAACAACCCCCTTGTGTAGCGGTGCGGTTACCATTGCCTGAAACGTGTTATCCGTGCAGCCGTTTATCGCTGTATCCAGCGTTTGCAGAACGTAGGGTGCATTGGTCGAATTCAGCTGACCGGCAACCACCGGTTGTTTTAACGCTGTATCTTGTACGCACAGTGTGCCAGCGTTGTCTGTCCGGGCAGGGGTGTTTGCATCGAAAGTGCGAATCTCTAATGGTAGAGATAAGTTTGAAGCGCGTTCGGCCAACAGCTCGCTATTGCCGATGGCTACCAGTTCATAGTCGCGTGCAGATTGAGCCAGCATGACCGACAAATCCGGGCCAATGCCCGCAGGTTCGCCTGTAGTTAATGCAAGACGTAACATCATTTATCGTCAGCGGTGATTATGCCCACAGCCAAACAGTCTGAAGCGCGCGACTGTAAGGCAGGACATACAGATTAGTTGCGGACTTCAACAAAGGATTCATCCCGCAGCTCGCGTATCCAGCGTTCGGTTTCCTGTTCGATTTTTCGCTGACGCAAAGACTGTTCGGCTTGCTGACGTACCGATTCACTGGTTGAGTCTCTCTGTCGACGATCAAGCACTTCTAGTAAATGCCATCCGTACTGGGTGCGAAACGGTTCACTCAAACCGCCTTTGTCCAGCGTGCTTGCTACATCCTCAATTTCCGCTGGCATTTGGCCCTGTGAAAACCAGGGAAGCTCGCCACCTTCACTAGAACTGTTTGGGTCTTCACTGAATTCACGCGCCATAGCATCGAATGTTTCTCCTGCGAGTATGCGCGCTTTAATCTGTGCAAGCTTTTGCTGACCATCAGCAGAACTGCTGCTGATAAAAATGTGTCGGGCAAGTGTTTCGGAGCGCACCTCTTGTGCCTCGTTGCTAATGTCGGTCAGCTTCACGATATGAAAACCGTTCGGGCTTCGCAGGGGTTCACTGATATCGCCCACTGACATTCTGACCAGTTCTGAGGACAGGAAATCTGGTAATTCCTGCAGCACTCGCCAACCCAGATCACCACCTTCCAGCGCTCGTGCACCGTCGGAGTTTGCAGCCGCCGCTGCAGCGAAGTCGTTACCTGCACGCAATTGAGCCAGCAAAGACTGCGCACGAGCCTGAGTCTGGCTCACCTCTGCTTGTGGGGCGGACGGCGGCACTGCCAGCAGAATATGTTGTACGCGATAACGCTGCTGTTGCTCGCTCTTTTTAGACGCGGCTATAAAGTCGTCAATCTCTTGTTTTGAAATCCGTATGCGTGACTGCACGTCTCTTTGCACAAGACGCGACAGTAGCAGTTCATGTTCAATCGTCTTTCGATAGTGGTCGTAGTCAAATCCTTGTGTTCTCAGGGTCTGGCGAAACTGAGCTGTGTCCATGCTATTGCCATTGGCCACTTGTTCAATGGCCCGGTTCACGCTGGATGCGTCTACCGCAATACCCACTTTTTGAGCATGCTGGCGTTGTATTTCCTGATTGATCAGGCGCTCCAGCACTCGACTTTGAAACACGTCATCACCGGGCAGACTTTGTCCGTTGCCTTCTGCTTGCAAGCGCACGAAGGCGACTTCTTTTCGCAGATCGCTGGCCAGCACAACACCCTCATTGACTACGGCAACGATGCTGTCAAGGACCACATCGGCAGCGTGTGCGTTGCTCGCAAAATGGCTTGCCATAAAAAGATAAACAATAGCGACAAGGTATTTAAACTTTTTCATTAGTATTCGTCCCGATAACCCAGAATGGCGTTTTCCAGCAATGCACCATAATTTTGTCCTAATGGTGCTAACCCTTTTAACACGAGTTGGGCATACAGATTGGTTTCATGATCTTCACCGTTGTCAGAAATGAAACGGCGAGCAGCAAAGCGGATAGCCCAGCAACAACTGTCATACTCTACGCCAAGTAGCGACTCAAGGCTTCGATCAGCGCGCAGGGAATAGTTCCATCGACCGGCAAAGCGCCAACTATTACCAACTGGCCACAGCATGGAAAAATCCAGCTGTTCTGTTTCGGCACTGCTACCGGTGCTTACCGTTCTGTGTGCAAAATTAATAATGCGATCTTCGCCCGGTCGGTAGCTAAGCAGGACAGAGCCGCGAACCGTGCTGCTGTTGTCAGGATTCCATTGCATCTGACCACGTGCAGACCAGTTGTTTGGTAATTCTGCTGCAACCTCGCCGACCAGATCGGATGCGTTATCGGTTTCTATATCATTGCCGACAAGCTGTACACGTCGATTATTGAAATACAGTATCTGTCCAAGACTTGCACGTAAGTCTTCTCGTCCACTTGTACCATCGATAAAGCGCGTCGTCACCGCCATGGAGAGCTGGTTCGCGTCAGCAATTCTGTCGGCACCGGAAAAGCGATTTTCACGAAACAGTTGTGAAATACTGAAATCGAGTTCACTACTGTCGAAAAGCGGAATTTCACTTTGATCGGCATAGGGTACGCGTAAGTAATACAAACGTGGTTCAAGAGTCTGAACTGAACCTTTGTTGTCTGTAGCGCGATCGAGAAACAAGCCGCTGTCTATGGAGAACGTGCCCAGATTTCTACTTTGTCGAGAGCTAATGGCATCACTGTTATTCAACGAGTACTGAGAGAAGCGATAGCTTAGCGAAGGTGTAACAAACCATGATTCGCCTGATACCGGCCACGACACTCTGGGCTGTACATCGAAACGCGATCCGGTAACAGAATTGCTCCGATCAAAGTAAACCAGTTCAGCATCTGCAGAGGCGCGCACGCCAAGTTCATCCTTGGCTGTTTCCCATCGGGCCGTTAGCTGTGGCAGTCGCTGATACGGACGCTCTTCGGGAGGGATGTCCTCATCGACCGTTTGATAAGACTGAAGCCGTGCCAATGCCGAAATGGATCCGCGTTCGAAGCGCAGATCGGCACGTCGGTCCAGGTGTGTGATGCTGGCCAGTTGAAGGCTGTCACCAAGATCACCAAAGTAGTCTTCATCACTGACTCGACTGGCATTTATCTCAGACGTCCAGTAAGAGCCGAACGTACCTTCATGTCTTACCTGTGAAAATGTCCGACTCTGGTCATTGCGCGCTCGATCATTAATGTATTCATGATCGAATATCCAGTTCCCCTGACGATTCAGGTAGCGCAGCTCAGTTTGAAGTTGCATACCGCGCTTGGTTGTAAACCTTGGAACAAAGGTGGCATCCAGATCGGGTCGAATGTTCCAGTACCAGGGTATGTGCAGTTCGATGCCTGTGTTGTCACCGCGTGCAACGATGGGTGCCAGAAACCCGGTTTTGCGTTTTGGGCTTATCGGAAAACTGAAACGCGGCACAACAAGCAGCGGTACACCTTTAAAAATAAGCGACAGGTTTTTTGCCGTACCGATACCTTCGTCAGGATACAGATTGAGCTCTTTGGCGCGAATAAACCAGCTTTTGTCACCGGGTGGGCACGAGGAGTAGGTTGCTCCGTCCAGCGTGAATTGCCCAAGCTCGTTACGCTCCATGCGAGCGGCTGACCCTGTCGCTCGTTTGCCATTGATGTCGAACTCGTAAGTGGAGTTATCGGTCGAGAACAGATTGTCATCCATGTCGATGATTGCATTGGTGCTTTGCATACGCACACCTTCTGCTTCGAAACTCAGTGCGCCTTCAATGCTGACTTCGCCTGTTTCGGGATTGTATTGCGCATCTTCGGCGTTCAATACACGATTTTGAAACGTAATCGTAGTATTACCGTTCAGGGTCACAATGCCGTTTTCGCTGACCACTGTGTCTGCCTCGGCCACGACTTCCTCGTTCGGATCGATAACGGCGTTACCGGGTTCGTAAACGAAGGTCGGAGCGGGGCATTGGAATGCGAACGCGACGCCGGGCGCCAGAAGCAGTCCTAGCAGCCCTATGGCCGATGGAATGGTACGGATGATGATGGATCCATGAGAGAAATTACATACCAGAATAATAGACCGCTTTTGTTTTAAACTAAAGCCTCCTGCAGCAGCCGCAACAATCTATTTGCCTGTGTCAGATCAAATCGAAGCAGCACCCAAGGCCCGCCGCCAAGCCGATCAAAAGGCAGCCAGAGCGTCGGTCAAGATTCATCCAAGCTGGGAGCCGTTGCTCGAGCGCGAGTTTGAACAGGACTACATGACCGAGCTGCGTGCGTATCTGGCTTCGCGCAAGCAAAAAAGGGCGGTGGTTTTTCCTCATTCAAGCCTGTGGTTCAACGCGTTTTCGCTCACGGCGTTCGATGATGTCAAAGTCGTCATTCTTGGACAGGACCCTTACCATGGGCCGGGACAGGCTCATGGTCTGAGCTTTTCCGTACCAGAGGGCGTGGCGATACCGCCCTCATTACTCAACATTTACAAAGAGATAGATGCAGATCTGGGTGGGTCAGACGAATCCAAATCGCTGGTTGCGCGTCGAGCCGGGTGTTTGAGTGACTGGGCGCGACAGGGTGTGTTTCTGCTCAATAGTGTACTCACGGTTGAGCAGGGGCAGGCGGCCTCCCATCAGGGCAGGGGCTGGGAGACTTTCACCGACCACATCATTGACGCGCTAAGTCAGCAACGAGACGGTCTGGTGTTTCTGCTGTGGGGTAGCTATGCTCAAAAGAAGGGTCAGATTATTGATGCGGGGAAACATCTGGTGCTCAAATCACCGCATCCCTCACCCTTATCGGCGCACCGTGGATTTTTAGGTTGTCGCCACTTTTCTCAAACAAACAACTATCTTTTAAGTAACGGAAAAACGGGCATCGACTGGTTTCAGGTGTCCTGAACAACAGGTTTTATAAGTGGTATGCCAAAAATGAGTGTTGGATGGCGATCTGGAGCCTCTGTGCTGAAGCGTGCGGTATTGTTGCTGCTCGTTGTGCCCGCAGGTACCCTTTGGGCGGCTGAGCCGTTCCTGACGCGTGACGAAGTGCGACAGTACGTGGCTGAAGTCGCTGCTGAGCATCAGTTAGACCCTTATCGTCTGGCTAATCTGTTCGCAGCTGTGTCGCCGCGGCAATCGGTACTCGATGCGATTTCAAAACCGGCTGAAAAATCCCTGACCTGGGCGCAGTATCGTCCCATATTCATCAAAAGCAAGCGCATCAAGCAGGGGCGTGCGTTCATGTTGGAATATGCCGACGAATTGAAGCGGGCGGAAGCAACGTTTGGCGTGCCTGCAACGATTATCGCCTCGATAATCGGTGTAGAAACCTTCTATGGCAAAGTACAGGGAAAAAACGGTGTACTCGAATCTCTGGCAACTCTTGCATTTGACTACCCGCCACGATCCAAATTTTTTAAATCTGAACTCACCGAATTTCTTATTCTTTCTCAAATAGAAAACTGGGAAGCCACTGAAATTAAAGGCAGTTACGCAGGGGCGATGGGCTGGCCGCAGTTCATTTCAAGTAGTTACAGGGAGTATGCAATTGATTTTGATCAGGATGGAGACACTGACCTGTTCAACAGCGTGCCCGATGCCATTGGTTCGGTTGCCAACTATCTGCGTCGGCACAAATGGAAACCCGGTGAACCGATTGCTGAATTGTTGCCACTAACCAACGAGAATACCGGCGCTGTTAAAGCATTGGTCAGAAAATCGCTGAAGCCCGTAATTGCGCCAAAAACCCTGACCAATCTGGGCTTCAATGTCAGTGGTGAAAAGCCGGTCAGTGTCATGGTAATGAACGGAAAAGATGGCGAAGAGGCGTGGGTGGGCTATACCAACTTCTATGCGATTACCCGTTACAACCATAGCCGTCTGTATGCGTTGGCGGTTTTTCAGTTGAGTGAGCTATTGTCCGGTTCAACGCCGTAAAGGCCGCTCGATTCTTTCACGCAAGACATCGTCCCCGAGGTTAAAGGTACTCAATGAGCATGCATTGCCGATGGTTTGACAAAAATTGCATACCACTATCAGTGCTGATTGGTTTCGTGGTCATTCTTTCTGGCTGCGTAACCGGCAATCAGCGTGCTGGTCTTGCAAATGGCAATAACGGTGACATCCCCGCCCATGTGCGTAATCTGCCAAAATCGCGCACAGGCAACATGGCGAAGTACACCGTGTTTGGTAAGCAGTATCGCGTGATGGACTCGGCGGCCAACTTCAGTGAGCGTGGTATTGCGAGTTGGTACGGGAAAAAATTTCACGGCCGGAAAACATCCAGCGGCGAAATATATGACATGTATTCCATGACTGCTGCGCATAAGCACCTGCCGCTGCCAACATTTGTTCGGGTTACGAATCTGGAAAATGGTCTTAGCATTGTGGTTAAGGTCAACGATCGAGGACCGTTCGTTGGTGACCGTATCATTGATTTGTCCTATGCGGCCGCCCAGCAACTCCAAATGGCTGAACAAGGCGTTGCCAGCGTTCAGGTGGATGCGCTGTCGACCCACCTTGTGGCCGAAAATCCAGCAGCACCGGTCACCGCCGACCCGACCCTGTCCAATGTCGGTGTTGTGCGCGTCATTGAGGGGGAGGAACAGACAGCTGCGACGACTAGCCCATCCGTTGTAGAACCCAAGATGGCGGCTGCGCCTTTACCTTTGCCAATCCAGTCGGTGCCATTAGAAAACCCAATGCCTGACAGTGCGAACGATGGGTTGGCTAGCCAGAACGATGCAGTGGCGGTGTCAGCATTGCCTGCGTTAAAAGTCGTGCCGGAACCGGATAACAGCCAGGTGGTTATCGATAGTTCGGAAGATGGTTTTGTTGAGCTGACTGAGTTTGCAGCGGGGCCACAAGTTCGGGAACCTGCAGCGGTGCAATCGCACAGCGGAACATCCGGTCTGACGGCCGCTGGCAAGCCGATGCTTGCAAAAGCGGGCAACGTCTTTATTCAGCTGGGCGCTTTCTCTCAGGCTAATAATGCTCATGCGCTGGTTGACACCGTGGATGAGCAAACCGGATTGCCGGCGTTTGTTGAAAAAGACGCAAACCGTTCCTTGTATCGGGTCAAAATGGGTCCGTTCAAAAAAGGCACACAATTGGACAATACGCTCTCCGAGCTGGCAGGGTTTGGTATTGAGGGCTATACCTTGCAGTCGGCTTCGCGTTAACGTTCGAAACGTTGCGTCAAATCATTTACACTTGAACTAATCTGACGGGTAACTGCCCGATCAACTTTACATAGCAAATTACTCATGCGGATTTATTTAGCCAGTCTTATTCGATTCCCGTTCTTATCGGTTTTTCTGCTTGCTTCACTCCTTTCCACATGTCTGCAGGCAGCGCCTTTACCGGCACCGCCACAACTCTCGGCGACCAGCTATCTGCTCATTGATAACACCAGTGGTGAAGTGCTTGCGGCGAAGAATCCGGACGAGCGCATTGAGCCTGCGAGTTTAACCAAACTGATGACAGCCTATCTGGTTGCCAGTGAATTAAAGCAAGGCACTCTGAACGAAACCGATCTTGCGATCATTAGCGACTACGCCCAGTCGATGGAAGGCTCGCGCATGTTTATCGAAGCAGGCAAAACGGTTTCAATCGGCGATTTACTTCGCGGGCTGATTGTCCAATCGGGAAACGATGCAAGCGTTGCCCTGGCTGAACACGTAGCGGCAAGCGAACAGGGTTTTGTCTCCATGATGAATCGCATGGCAGCAAAACTTGGTATGAATAACACCAATTTCATGAACGCATCGGGCCTGCCTGATCCCGATCACTACACCACTGCTCGAGATTTGTCGGTTATTGCGCGGCGCATGATTCAGGATTTTCCTGAACACTACCAGCTGTATTCGCAGCGTTCGTTCAAGTACAACAACATCGAGCAGAACAATCGCAACAAACTGTTGTGGCGTGATGACACCGTCGATGGCATGAAAACCGGTCATACAAAAGCGGCAGGGTATTGTTTGGTAGCATCGGCAGTTCGAGACGACATGCGTCTAATCAGCATTGTACTTGGCACCGCCAGCGACAAAACCCGATTAGCTGAAACCCAGCGACTGCTAAATTACGGTTTTAGATTCTTTCAAACCAAACGCATTTATGAAGCCGGTGAAGTGGTCAGTGCAGCAAAAATCTGGATGGGGGAAAGTGAAGAAATACTGCTCGGTGTTGCAGAAGATCTGTACGTTACTTTGCCGCGCGATGCCTTCGATTCCTTACACAGCCAGATTGAACTGAGTACCTACATCAAGGCGCCAGCGCGAATTGGTCAGGAGTTTGGTCGTTCTGTGCTCACGGCCGACAATCAGGTCATAGGAGAAGTGCCGCTTCTGGCCTTGCAAAAAGTGGAAGAAGGCGGCATCTTCAGACGTATGAAGCATTCTATTTTGCGTTACTTTCAGTAAGTGGCCACGACCAGCCTCGACGGGGAAGCGTCCCTGATAAAATTTCCAGCCGCCATTGCCATCAAGGCAATGGGGCTGAACGAGCCCGATTTTGAACGCCTGGTGCTCAAGCTGGTCCAACCGTTTATCCAACCAGCCACGCCCACAAAAGTGGTCACCAACCTGAGTAGCAAAGGCAAGTACATGTCGGTGCGTGTTCATTTTACAGCGCTTAACCAAGCGCAGATTGAACGCATCTACGCGGCACTGCGCGGTGAACCACGAGTGAAGTTCACACTCTGAACATTCGGCAGCTTGGATTGCAAAGCTACACGAATGTGTGGCAACAAATGCGAGCATTCACCGATGAACGCAATGACGCCACCGCCGATGAACTCTGGGTTGTTGAACACCCACCGGTTTACACGCTTGGCCAGGCTGGCAAACGTGAACATATTCTGAATTCGGGCAATATCGAGATTATTGAATCTGATCGTGGTGGTCAGGTGACATACCACGGACCGGGTCAAGTGGTTGTTTATACCTTGTTCAATCTCAGACGTGCAGGCATCGGCATTCGCGAAATGGTCGAGCGATTGGAAAAAGCGGTGATAGACACGCTGGCCGAATTTGCCATTGAGGCGCACGGGCGACGCGATGCTCCAGGGGTATACGTTGGCGAACAAAAAATTGCGGCTCTGGGTTTGCGTGTCAGGCGTGGGTGTGCCTATCACGGTCTGTCGTTGAATATCAATATGGATCTGCGGCCATTTCAAGGCATTAACCCTTGCGGATATGCTGGCCTGGAAGTAACCAGTATGCAGCAGCTGGGCTGTGATCAGCCACAACGGCTTATCGTGGACAGTCTTTTGCAATCATTAATTCGTCATCTTGAAACGGCTGATACACTATCGTGATGGAATATAAAGCTCCCTCCAGAAATGACCCGGAAGGGCATCAACGCGGTGCCAGCAAGCTTGCTCGCATCCCGATTAAAGTCGCGCCGCAAACTACCCGACTTAAAAAACCGGAGTGGATTCGAACACGCGTTAGCAACAATCCACGCGTGCAGGAAATCAAGCGGCTTATGCGTGAACTGAATTTGTCTTCAGTTTGTGAAGAGGCCAGTTGTCCAAATCTGGGTGAATGCTTCAGTCATGGCACGGCGACATTCATGATCATGGGAGACATCTGTACCCGACGCTGTCCATTTTGCGATGTTGCTCACGGGCGACCTAATCCACTCGACCCGGACGAACCTGAAAACCTGGCCAAAGCTATTGGTCAAATGGGATTGAAATACGTTGTTATCACATCGGTAGATCGCGATGACTTACGCGACGGTGGGGCCAGTCATTTCGATGCTTGTATCAAGGCTGTGCGAAAAGCTTCGCCCGGCATTCAAATTGAAGTTTTGGTTCCGGACTATCGAGGTCGTATGGACAAAGCGCTCGAAGCCATGTCGTCGAATCCACCCGACGTGTTTAATCATAATCTTGAAACAGTGCCGAGGCTGTATAAACAGTGTCGCCCTGGATCGGACTACGCGTATTCGCTCAATTTACTCAAGAACCACAAAGCGCGATTTCCTGATGTGCCCACCAAATCCGGACTCATGCTTGGATTGGGCGAAGAAATTAATGAGGTACACGAGGTCATGAAAGATCTGCGTGAGCACAACGTAGATATGTTGACACTCGGTCAGTATCTGCAACCCAGTGTGTCGCACCTTGCCGTGGAGCGTTTTGTTCACCCTACAGAGTTTGATGCGCTGGCTAAGCTGGGCGAAGAAATGGGATTTTCACATGTTGCCAGCGGACCGATGGTGCGATCTTCCTATCACGCCGATCAACAAGCTGCTGCTGCGCAGACTTAACAGGTTTGTCGATCAAATCATACTTAGTAGCGCCAGAGCATTCCGTCGCTCTGGTGTCATGGTACTCACTAAAAAAGCTTACAACTCACTAACATTCCAACCCTGCACGAATGGAGGCCTGAGCGGCTTATTCGGGTTGGAATGAGCGCACTTTGCCCACGCCCGTCACCTGTTGCAAGCAAGCACTCTCTGTAATGAGAGTAAGGTAGCCTTTTTGCCTCCTAGCTGAGCCCTGCTGTGCATCAGAGCACAATACTGGGTCACATGGCTCGGTGTTAAAACCTCGTTTCCCGTTCGTTATTCACACTAAGAACGAGCAATTTTTTATCGACCCGCGCACGAATTTTGGCGGTGGTTTATTGGTACCTGCAACGCATCACACTGTGCTTTTGATCGATTGCGGAACTTTAATACACAGGGTTACACTGCTCGCCGTTCAAACGACAATATGGACATTCTGCCCTGTATGACGCTTAAAAACTTACTCTTTCGCTGCGCTGCCTGCGTGCTGCTTGTTGGCCTTTCAGCTTGTGGTGGCGGTAGCGGGGATTCATCTCCTTCAGTTGGTACCAATGAAGTTGACACCACCGCTGGAACGCAAAGCGGTGGAACGGGCACTGTCGAAACTCAACCCGGTGGTACGTCGATAGGCGGAGATGGAACATCAACGGGGTCAAATGGAGACACACAAGCCAGTACTTTTCCGCCTGTTTATGCAACTCCGGCAGGCATTGAAGCATGTTCTGTCGATGATATTAAACATCGCGTCGATTTTGATATGCGCGACTATTACATTTACTACGATCAAGTCCCGAGACTATCGCTTGATGATTACGATTCACCTGAACGACTCATACGCGACTTGCGTGTTGACCCGGACATTTACAGTTATGTGACCGATGCTGAAGATCAAAATGCATTGGTTGAGGGCGGGCGCTCTGGTGGATTCGGATTCTGGTTTTGGCCTGCGGCCGATGGGGTTGTTCGATTTCGTGAAATTCTGGCCGGGTCACCTGCCGATCAAGCTGGCATTCTGCGTGGTGATGAACTGCTGACAGTCAATGGTATTGGCATAGGGGAAATAACAGAGGAAGAGTTCAACGTTGCATTCGACCCCGATAATGCTCCGGTACTCATGTCCATTCGAACCGGTAATGCGAGTGCGCGTAACGTATTAGTGAATTTTGAAGACTTTGCCTGGCAAACTGCCGGACCTGCGAGTCGATATGTTAACTCGGGTGGTAGTTTGCCAACAGTCGGCTACTTGCCAATCAGGATATTTCTTGAGACAACAAGAGCCGAAATTGATCAGTCACTTGCCGACCTGGAAGCGCGTGGCGGTTTTGACGATTTGATTGTTGATCTTCGATACAACCCCGGTGGTCGCACACACGTTGCACGGCACATTGCCTCCGTTGTTGGTGGTGCCGCCGTGGCCAATGAAGTGTTTCTGATTCGAAGCTGGAACGATAAATATTCCCAGAACGATTCTATTGATTATTTTGACGAAGTAGAAGAACCGTTGAACTTGCCACGCGTTTTCGTGTTGGTAACAGAATTCAGTTCGTCTGCATCAGAAGTCTTTATCAATACACTTAAACCTTATATGGAAGTGATCGTTGTTGGCGGCACCACCGATGGCAAACCGTTTACGTCCAATTCGCGTGAGTATTGTGGTAAATCAATTAATGCGATGCGTTCACTGAGAACCAATGCGTCGCTTGTCAGTGTTGCTGGTGGCATCCAGCCAAGTTGCAGAGTGAATGACAATTGGGAAACCGTTGCCGAAAGTTCGCAGGATCCTTTGGTTAGAGGGGCATTAACTTACATTGAGTCGAATACCTGCCCAGCGGTATTTGTCGCAAGTGCTGCACCTCGAACTGCAGCTGCACCTGGCCCAGGTTACCGGGCGCCCGAACCATTCGTTTCAGAAGAGTAAAGCAGTCCATCAACCATATGGGCGTTAGGAATTGGTTGAGCGTTGCATTAAGCTGCGGCTCAACCCTTGTTTGCAGAGCTTGCAATGCCAAACCGAACAAAGGATTCAATGACATGAAAACAGACAGATTCGTACTTGGCTGTATTCTTATTCTTAGTCTCGCTGGCTGCAGCAGTGGCGGCGGTTCCGACCCCGGCACACCACAGCAAACAGACATCAATGAAATTGCCAATACCACGGGTGATGGCACGGGCTTAAACATAAACAGTGGAATCAACGGTGGGCAGAACACTGCGAATGAGCGGCCCGTTTATAACACGCCACTTGGCGTACAGGTATGTTCGGTGGATGATGTAAAACGGCGTGTCGACTTTGATATGCGTGACTACTACATCTTTTATGACCAGGTGCCCAGGCTCAATTTGGATGACTACGAAACACCAGAAGCCTTAATTGCTGATTTAAGAGTCGCTCCAGATGAATTTAGTTATGTGACAGACGCAGCGCAGCAATCCGCGACTGTTGAAAGCGGTTTAACGCGCGGTTACGGATTCTGGTTTAGACCCGCAGGCGATGGTGTGGTCAGAATGAGAGACATTCGAGCGGGATCGCCTGCAGACGTTGCCGGTATTTTGCGCGGTGACGCGGTTGAATCATTTAACGGCATTCCCATGGATGATGTTACTGATGAAGATATCAGCGAGGGACTCGGTCCCGAGAATCTCCCGGTATTTCTGACAGTACGCACTGGCGATGAAGCGCCTCGCGATGTGGTTGTAGAGTATGGTGAGTACCGCTGGGTAACAGCGGGTCCTGCTCTTCGTTACACCAACAGTAACGATGCGCTTCCTGCTGTCGGCTATTTGCCGATACGTCGTTTTCTGGAAACGACGAAAGATGAGATTGACGCCTCTTTGGCCTGGTTGGAAATGGAAGGAATTGAAGAGCTTATCATCGACCTGCGCTACAACACGGGTGGACGCATATCGGTTATTCGACATCTTGCTTCGGTGATCGGTGGTGCAGCCGTGGCCAATAACGCATTCCAGATTTCACAATGGAACGATAAGTACCCCGAGAGAAAATCGGTAGACTATTTTGATTCGGTAGAGAATCCTCTGAATTTACCGCGTGTCATTGTGCTGGTGACTGAACACGCAGGGTCATCACCGGAAATGTTTGTCAATTCGCTTGCACCCTATATTGATGTCGTCGTGGTAGGTGGGGTTACAACCGGGTCGCCATACAGTAGCTCGGCAGAGGAGTATTGCGGTAAGTCAATCAATGCGATGCACTCCATTCGTACCAATGCGCTGGGCGTTGCTATTGAATTCGGTTTGCAACCTGATTGCCCGGTCGAAGATGACTGGGCAACACGAGCGAACAGTGTTAACGATCCGCTCGTAAACGGTGCGCTAGGTTTTGTTACCAACAGTGCTTGTCCAACGTTCAGCGCAGCCAGCCCGGCACCACGCCGTGCTCAATTAGCTGCAAAGGAATACCGAGCACCGGAACCCTTCGTTCCTGAACGCTAGCTGCTATTTGCCAGCGTGCGAAGCGCTTCAATGCGCTTTCTGTTCGCGCCCAGGTCGCTTTTTCCAATCCGCGATGCGCTGCGCACGTGCAGCACCTGATTGGATTCGTCGAGCAGCAATTCGAAATCGTCGGTGTAGCCAAGCAAAGTGGTTTTAAACGTTGCGTGAAGGTAGTTTGCCTGTTGGGTAACGATGGTTGCCCCTGAATAAGACGAGATAAGGTTGCTGAACCTGCTCATGGCTTCAGCCCCGGTACCGTTGTATGCAAATGCTTCGATGTGATTTCTCTTCGATGTTGCAGTAGAGGCTGTGCAGTTGTGCAAACCATCACAACCGGAAAGCGACATGACATTATCGTCGCTGATGGTTAAACCGGTGGCTACCCTGTTCGCCGAAAAAAAGCTGATTGCAAACCGCGAGATGATCACCAGCACAACCGCGCCTATCAACAACAAAAGTATTTTATTCATAATGTTGTGCCTTCCAGTACATGACGTGTTTTTATGCGCTTAGGGAGAGATGCGCTGTGTTGTCCAATTGCTTGATGATCCGTTTTCCAGATACACAAACCGATCGTGAAGTCGGTCGGCTCGTCCTTGCCAGAATTCAAATCGCTCAGGCTTTAACAAGTAGCCACCCCAAACCTCAGGGCGGGGGACTTGACCGTCAGGGTATTGATCGTGCAATGCTGAAACCTTGTCTTCAAGCTCGGCACGGTTTGCGACCGGTGCAGATTGAATGGACGCAGCCGCGCTGAATCGACTGCCTTCAGGTCGGGAATAGAAGTACTCGTCTGCATCTTTTGGGTCAAGTCGGGTCACCGTACCTTCAATGCGTACCTGCCGTTCAAGCTCCCGCCAGTAAAAAAGCAGGCTGGCACTTGGGTTGTCAGCGAGTTGTCTGCCTTTGTCACTTTGTTGATAGGTGTACCAGGCGAAGCCATTCTGGTCGAACCGTTTCAACAGCACAATACGTACATGCGGTTGACCGGTGGCATCTGCTGTGGCGAGCGCCATGGCTGTTGCATCAATGATCTTCTGATCGCGCGCCTGTTGCATCCAGTGTTCAAACTGCTCAAATGGTGAGTCGCAGAGCTCAGAGCTGGAAAGCGTGTGCGCGTTATAGTCGCGTCGCGGTTCGATTAAATCGTCACTCATGTCGGTTATTCTGCTGCTTTATTCTCTAAACAGTATACGTAGCCTGAGCTTAAACGGTGCAGCCAATTTTGTGTGATGCAGGTTTGCTGCTAAAATAGCGTTTGGAACAATCGGGAGAATAACCATGCCCTCATTTGATGTCGTGTCTGAAGTCGATCAGCATGAACTTGGCAATGCAATTGATCAGGCCAGTCGTGAAATAACCAACCGGTTTGATTTTAAAGGTACGTCAGCCGATGCCAAACTTAGTGATGGTATGGTCGTGCTCACCGCCGACAGTGATTTTCAAATCCAGCAAATGCATCCAATTCTGTATCAGAAGCTCACTGCTCGCTCCATCGATATAGAATGCCTCGATGCTGGAAAGGTGGAAACATCGGGCAAAGGTGTTAAGCAAACGATTAAAGTGCGGGTCGGTATCGATAAAGAAACGGCCAAAAAAGCCGTTGCAAAAATCAAAGAATCAAAATTGAAAGTGCAAGCCCAGATACAGGGTGAGCAGTTGCGTGTGAACGGTAAGAAACGTGACGATTTGCAGGCAACCATGAAAATGCTTGAAGGTGCCGAGCTGGGTTTACCTATGCAGTTTCAGAACTTTCGCGACTAAATTAACCGTTAAACTTTGCCGGGCTAAGCTCTGTGAGATGTCGGGCACTTTCTAACGTCGGGTTCCAACGTGATAAACATCGAACCGGGTGTTTGGTGAGTCAATGCTGGTCATCTGTCCATTCCAGTTTTCTGTTCCGGACAAAACATCAGCTCCTTTTGGCCGTTTAACCACAACGCGATAACTCGCTTTTGCCAGTGCCGAACTCAATAGTTCCGAACCGTTACTGTCAGGTCCGATAAGTTCATGTAAGAATTGCATGCCTTTTTTGACCAGCGCCTGTTTACGTGCCATTGGATACATTGGGTCGAGGTATACAATGTCTGCGCTGTTCGCGCTGCCGTCAGTTAAGTAGTCCACTGCCTTAGTGTGAATCACATGCATACTTTGCGCTGTTCTGGCAGTGGCAACGTTAGCCAGTGCTGCATCGATTGCGTCATTGAGCAGGGCACACAACACAGCAGAATCCTCCAGTAAGGTAACCGAACACCCAAGCGATGCCATCATCCATGCATCCGTACCAAACCCTGCGGTCGCATCGATAACACGTGGAACCCTTGCGATGCCCGTGCTTGCGGCAAACGGTTTATTCATGCCCAGTGCTCTGGCCAGCGGTTGTTTTCGGAAGTTGGATTCGTCGGCGCGTCGGTTTACCTTGCCTTCGATGAAATCGACGTTCACTGAAACACCGTCGGGCCGTACGATGCGTAAACCGTTGGCGCTGGTCTGCAACAGCCATCCCGAGTCTGGATCTTCTGTTACGGACAGGCCGGTTTTTTTGGCCAGAGCAGGTATTTTGGTTTTTCCCACGGCATCGGTCGCGTGGATAAATATCTCTGGCGCAGTCCAGTTCATGTGATTGTGCGTATCATTGGCTAACGTTCTCGCACGGGCAGTATAAGTGGATCAGCAAACTCATCGACTTCGATTACGCGTCGCCGCAAAAATCATGTTGATTATTGCGTTTTTTTCCATTGTTTATGTGGTGTTGTCGGTTTTTCTGTCGAGTGATAAGAGCACACGCGTCATGCCGACACAAGTAGTTGATATTGCCGACTTGCGTCCGGGGCAGGCGCGCATGGAATTGTGGGATGGTCGGCCGGTGCTGATCTATCGTCGAACCGAAACAGACATACAGCAATTGCAGGCTGACGATACGCGCCTGCTTGACTTTGACTCGACTGAATCGAGGCAACCCTCCTGGGCCCAGAACCCGTATCGTTCCCGCGAACCGGAATGGTTTGTATCCATTGGTGTTGGAACGGACTTTAGTTGTCCGGTCCGGCATCTGGCAGCTGCTTCAGAGCCGTTTTTGGAGCAACCCTGGCAGGGTGGTTTTATCGACGATTGCAGGGGCTCACGGTATGACAGCGCCGGAAGGGTATATCGTGGGCAATATGCCGACGAGAATTTGATCGTACCGGAATATATTCGCAAAGATGATGTGCTGATTCTCGGCGGATAGTGGGCTGGGTCGTGGTCTGTTGGTTTGTCGCCTAATAGTGCGGCGGCACTTCATCGTCCGGTGTCGGCGCTGGTCCCGGCTCGTTGATGGAGTCGAGCTTTTTCTGCAAAGCCGAATTTTCCCGGCGTAATTGCTCAATATCGCGATATTGCCGCAAAACGACATCGTTAAGCTGCTGCACGGTCACCTCGAGATCCATCATCTTCAGCTCAAGCTGTTCAAGTCGAGCAGCGTCATCGTCGGTTTGTGGCATGGATTAGTGTCAGGTTATCAGAGCAATGAGTGGCGTATTATCGCGCTTCTTAAGAGCGAGTTACGGCGCATTATGCTAAATTTTGCTTTCAACTGCTGAGGCATGAACAATATCGTGGCATTAACCACTGACGACATCAAACAAATCGCCCATTTGGCCCGAATCGGTCTCGATGAGGCGGCGATCGAACCCTTGCGAGACGACCTGACCACCGTGCTGTCTCTGGTAGAGCAGCTCAATGCAATCGACACGGCTGGTGTAGAGCCCATGGCCCACCCCGGGAATGCTGAACTTCGTCTCAGAGACGATGTGGTCAGTGAAGAGAACCGTCGAGACGCTCTACAGGCTCCGGCGCCCGACGTTGAGCAGGGATACTTTCTTGTGCCACGGGTAATTGAGTGATGTTGTGTTGCGTAAGACTTCCATAAACAAGGCTTTCACCTGAACTTATTTTTCCGTGTGCGCTGCACACACAATTGATCGTAAACATCATGTATCAAAAAACACTTGCTGAGCAATCGCAGATGCTTGCCAATGGTGATTGTTCCAGTACTGAACTCACCGAGCACTACCTTGAAAGAATCGCGCGACTCGATAAAGATTTGAACACGATGATCAGTGTCAATTCTGATGATGCTATTAGCGGTGCCAGGGCTTGCGACGAGCGCCGCGCCGCAGGAGAGAACTCGCCATTGCTCGGCGTGCCAATGGTACACAAAGATATTTTCTGTGTTGACGGTGGCAAAACCACTTGCGGTTCACGCATGCTGGAAACATTTCACGCACCCTATAGCGCAACGGTCGTGAATAAACTTAACGGCGCCGGAATGGTTATGTTGGGCAAGGCCAACATGGATGAATTTGCCATGGGTTCATCAAACGAGAACAGCTACTTTGGCGCGGTAAAGAATCCCTGGCAGCGAGACTGTGTGCCTGGTGGATCATCGGGAGGCAGTGCAGCGCTTGTTGCCGCTCGACTTGCGCCGGTAGCAACCGGAACTGACACGGGTGGTTCCATTCGCCAGCCTGCTGCTTTTTGCGGACTGACCGGAATCAAACCAACCTATGGTCGTGTATCGCGGTACGGCATGATTGCCTTCGCATCCAGCCTCGATCAGGCGGGTCCGCTGGCTGTTACAGCAGAGGATTGCGCTATGGTATTGCAGGCCATGGCAGGGTCTGATGAACGTGACAGCACATGCAGTAACCAGCCCGTACCCGACTACTCTAAATCGCTCGGTGATTCAATCGATGGTTTGAAAATTGGCGTTCCGGAAGAATATTTTTCCGATGGGCTCGATGACGGGGTGGCGTCAGCCGTCAGGTCAGCGTTGGCCGAGTATGAAAAACTCGGTGCAAAACTTGTTTCAGTATCGTTGCCAAATCAAGGCCTGTGTATACCTGCTTACTACGTCGTTGCACCTGCCGAAGCATCGAGCAACTTGTCGCGCTTTGATGGAGTTCGCTTTGGCTATCGTTGTGATAATCCGGCTGATCTTGAAGACTTGTACACACGCTCACGGGGCGAGGGTTTTGGTGCTGAAGTCAAACGTCGGATAATGATTGGTACTTATGCATTGTCGGCCGGGTACTACGATGCCTATTATTTAAAAGCGCAGCAAGTTCGACGACTCATCAGTGACGACTTCGATAAAGCGTTTGCTGACGTTGATGTGGTTGCAGGTCCAACAACGCCGACCCCGGCTTTTAAAACCGGGGCTAAAACTGATGACCCGGTTGCGATGTACCTGAATGATCTGTACACCGTATCGGCAAACCTGTGTGGGCTACCTGCTATCTCGATGCCCTGTGGTGAAGTCGATGGCTTACCGGTGGGTTTGCAACTGACCGGACAGCATTTCGACGAAGCACGCCTGTTGCACGCAGCGCACCGTTATCAACAAGTCACTGACTGGCATCAGCGTATGCCAGCAGGATTAGAGTGAGACAGACATGAGTTGGGAAACGGTCATAGGCCTTGAAATTCACGCGCAGCTGGCCACGCGCAGTAAAATATTCTCGGGTGCATCAACCGCATTCGGGGCTGAGCCCAACACGCAGGCATGTGCTGTCGATCTGGGTTTACCAGGTGTGCTGCCAGTCGTGAATGCTGGTGTTGTCAGTATGGCGGTGCGCTTTGCGCTGGCCACCGATGCATTTATCACAAAGCGATCGCAATTCGCTCGCAAGAATTACTTCTATCCGGATTTACCCAAGGGATATCAGATTTCGCAAATGGCGTTGCCTATTGTTGGGGAAGGGTCAGTGACTGTGACGCTGCCGGATGAATCAGAAAAACAGATCAACATCACGCGCGCGCACCTGGAAGAGGATGCAGGCAAGTCGGTGCATGATCTGTTTGATGAACGCACAGGTATCGATTTGAATCGAGCTGGTACGCCACTACTGGAAATTGTGTCTGAGCCTGACATGCGTTCCGCTGTTGAGGCTGTTGCCTATGCGCGACACATACACGCGCTGGTCCGCTACATCGATATTTGCGATGGCAACATGCAGGAAGGTTCGTTTCGATGTGACGCTAACGTGTCGGTAAGGCCGAGTGGTCAGGCTGAATTCGGTACGCGCGCTGAAATCAAGAACCTGAATTCATTCCGGTTTCTTGAGCGAGCCATTGATTTCGAAGTCGAGCGTCAAATAGACCGGCTTGAAAGTGGTCACAGTGTTGTGCAGGAAACTCGTCTGTACGATGCTGACAAAGACGAAACCCGTTCCATGCGATCAAAGGAAGAAGCGAACGACTATCGATATTTCCCTGACCCGGACTTACCACCGCTGGTCATTGATGAAGCCTTCATCAGCGATGTGAAGGCAGCAATGCCAGAGTTGCCAAAAGCACGCAGTGCGCGATTCGTTAATGATTTCAAACTGACCCCGGCAGATGCCAACACGGTGGTCAGCGATCGTGCTACAGCTGATTATTTTGAAGCGGTTATCAAGGGGCAGAAATTTCCCGCCAAGTTGGCAGCCAACTGGATAACAGGGGAACTCTCTGGCCGGTTGAACAAGGATAATCTGGCAATTGCGGATGCAAGCGTTGGCCCTGAGCGGCTATCTCTGTTATTGACCCGTATTGAGGATGGCACCATTTCGGGAAAGATCGCCAAACAGGTTTTTGAAGATATGTGGTCGGGAAAAGACAGCGCTGATGACATTATTGAAAAGAAAGGACTAAAGCAAATTACTGACACCTCAGCCATTGAAGCCATGATCGATGAGGTCATCGCGGCAAATCCATCGCAAGTGGCAGAGTATCAGGCGGGTAAGGAGAAACTCCTGTCGTTTTTTGTTGGTGCAGTCATGAAAGCATCGAAAGGTAAGGCGAACCCTGGGCAACTGAACCAGATTTTGCGCGACAAGCTAAAGAGCGGTTAAAATCCAGTGCACATGCAATCGGGTCTTAACAACAACACGCCGGTAGAAGCTGTGTTCTATTCGGATGAAACCCATCAGTACAAACTGGAATGCACATTATGAGAACAGTCAGCTTAACTCGTCGAAACGCTATGAAATGGTTGGTGGCAGGTACTGCAACATCACTCGTCACCGGTTGTGGAGCGGTGGGCAGCCTGCCGCGTGGTGGCCCGGTCGGAACAACCGACGGCAGCACTCTGGCTATAGATGTCAGAGATGCATTACGACAAAATCCGTCTACCGCGAACATTACAGTGAATATTTCCAGTAACGAAGATGAGGTGACGATCAAAGGGACCCTCAATTCCACGGTGGATAGAGATAACATCGAAATTGTTGCTAATCAGGTCAGCGGTGTGCGTCACGTTATTATGGATGTGTACGTGAGATAACGAGCTTTTGTTCTACCTGCAACCACGACTAAACGCTGCGCTGGTTGCTATCGGCAGGCATGGCAAATGGGTCTTGCCATTAGGATTGATCGCTGCCATTGCATTACCGGAGCTTGCCCGGCACATGCAGGTCGCGATCGGCCCCTTGCTGGCTGCGTTGCTGGTCATTTCGTTTTTGCAGATTAATGGTCGCGATGTTGAAGTCGAAAACATCGCCAAACAACATCACCTGAAGCAAACACTTTTGTTGCTGTTATGCACGCAGCTGGTCTTACCAATCGTGTTACTGCTTCTGATGCGATCATTTGGGGTACCGGTAGATTGGCAAGTTCCCGTTACCATGGTAGCAGCCGCATCGTTTATCACCGGTGGCCCCAGCATTGTGATGATGCTTGGCGGAGATGGCAAAGTGGCGATTCGTTTACTAATTGCTTCAACACTTGCGTTACCGTTAACGGCTTTGCCGGTACTGGCCATGTTGCCACTGCATTCATCGCATACCATGCTGATTCGAACATCAGTCGTACTCACGCTGGTTGTCATAGGTGCCTATTTCGTAGCAAAGCTCATTCGCCGCTATCTTTTGGCTGCCTGGAATACAAATCAGCGACATTGCCTTGATGGTCTCTCGGCAATATTGCTTGCGCTGATTGTCCTTGGATTGATGGCCGCGATTCACTCAACCTGGGATAACCCGGGTTTGCTGGTCAAAACTCTGTTCTGGGCATGTGTGGTTAATTTCGGTTTTCAGATTCTGGGTTTGTGTATTAATCACTTGTTCTCGTTAAATTTGCCTATAGTTTTGGGCGTAATGACAGGCAACCGGGCGGTTGCGATTTTCCTGACCGCCTTGCCGGCAAGCAGTTATCATCCCTATTTGCTGTTCATAGCGTGTTATCAAATTCCAATGTATTTGACACCTTTGCTTGGCAGCTTTGTTTACAGAAGATATTCAAATCATGCAGCGTGATGCGCGAAGTCGTTTTCTAATCGAGAGTTGTGATGTACGTGGCCAGATGGTGCATCTGGATACCTGTTGGGCTGATGCTGTCGAGCGCACATCGTATCCGCCGAATGTGGCAACAGTGTTAGGTGAGGCCTTTGCAGCAACCGCGTTGTTGGCTGGCACCATTAAGTTTAATGGCAAGCTGACTTTACAAGTGCGTGGCTCAGGCCATGTCCATTTAATGGTGGTGCAAATAACCAGTGATGGCCTCATGCGCGGGCTGGCCCGTTGGGAACAGGAACCCCTCTCAACGATACCCGCACAGGTGTTTGGTGACGATGCCCGCATGACCATAGCAATAGAAACCGAAGAATACGCAGAACCTTATCAAGGGATTGTGCCGCTCGAGGGCGAGTCTCTGGCTGATGCAATAAGACATTACTTTGCTACCAGTGAACAGTTGAAAACGCAGGTGTTTTTCGCTGTTTCGGAAAACGCCGTATCCGGTTTTCTGTTGCAGGCACTACCGCCGTCTGAAAAAACCTCCGGAGACGATGACGGTTGGTTGCGTGCGACGACCCTGGCTGAAACTTTAACGTCGGATGAATTGCTTAGCGATGACATACAAACCTTGTTGCATCGCTTGTATCACGAAGAGCAAGTGCGCTTGTATGCATCCACACCGTTACAGTTCCGTTGCTCGTGTTCGCGCGAACGCACCGACGGTATGCTGATTGGCCTTGGGGAAGTCGAAGTGCTCGATATAGTAAAAGAGCAGGGTGAAGTGAGTATTGCCTGCGAATTCTGTAATGCAAACTACCGCTACGATTCAGTTGATGTGGCCGCTTTGTTTAAGGGCTATGTTGGTTCCGGGGATGATACGGGTACAACGCACTAAGCGTTGCACACCGGGCAGTCGGCGCTTTGCTTTAACTGAATTTCATTAAATTCGAGCCCAAGTCCGTCGAACAGCAATAGCCTTCCGGATAAATCATCACCAATGTCGCAAATTACTTTAATGGTTTCCAGTGCCTGGATACAACCAATCAAACCAACGACCGGTCCGAGGATACCGGTTTGCGCACAGGTTTCAGCGGTTTCATCACCTTCGGTGTAAAGGCATCGATAACAGGGTGAGTCAGGTTTGTCGGGTCGAACCACCATTACCTGACCGTCGAATCGGATAGCAGCACCGGTAATTAATGGCACCTTGTGTCGAACGCAACACGCATTCACTGCAAAGCGGGTTGGGAAATTATCGCTGCAATCGAGTACGGCTGTGCAGGTTGGAATAAGTTCATCAAGCTCTTCCTTTTCCAGCGCATAGTCAATCACATTGATCTCTATGTCCGGGTTTATTGCATGGCTGGCAAGCTTCGCAGAATGTGTTTTCAGTTCGCCTACCCGCTCTGTAGTATGAGCGACCTGCCTTTGCAGATTGGATAGTTCGACCGTGTCGAAATCGGCGAAGGTCAGCTTGCCTACGCCAGCTGCAGCCAGATATAACGCAGCGGGTGAACCAAGGCCACCAAGCCCGACAATAAGTACATGTGATTTCAGCAATTTCTGTTGGCCAGGCTTGCCGATGACGGGCAAACTCAGGTGTCGACTGTATCGATCTATTTGGTTTGTATTCATCGGGTCAGCATAGCGGGTATAGTGATCTGTAAACAACCATAGTCAGGCTTGATTGGTGAATTTTTTAGCCCATACCCTATTTGCTCAAGGCGACGCTGAACGTATTGCCGGACAGTTTTGTGGTGATTTTGTACGCGGAGCAGATTTATCGCAATATCCCGACGGGATTCAACAAGGAATTCGTCGTCATCGTCGCATAGATGCGTTTACCGACCAGCATCCAGCCGTTCGGGGGTGCCTTGATGTGTTTGATCCGCCGGTTCGCCGATTTGCCGGGATTATTACTGACGTGGTGTTCGATTATCTGCTCGCACTGGACTGGCACAAGTACAGTGAGGTTTCACTCGAGCAGCACGTTGATCTTGTGCATGCGGCTCTAGCTGAGAAAAACCACCTGCTGCCCCCCGATTTGCAACGCTTCGCCGCGTTTTTGCAGCGTGAAAATGTGTTACTGGGAAACCGCAGTTATAAAGGGGTGGAATTGACGCTGGAGCGACTATCGAGACGTTCTTCAAAGTTTGCACCGCTGGCCTCTGGTGCGGCAATTGCCGCAGACAACAAGGCTCAAATATCAGCAGCATTCGACGCATTTTTCCCGGAACTACTGGCTATTGAACGGGCTCGGATTGAGTAGGGACGGCAATTGCATACCGAAAGGTGCGTTGTCATATTCTTGTCACATAGCAAATGAGTGAATCAGGAGAGATTGGTGCCTGACAAAAAACCTTCAAAACGTGCAGAACGGTCCAAATCGGACAATGTGCCAGAGCTGCGTGCGCAGCAGGAAAAAGCCAATAGAAGCGGCAAGAAAAAACGCTGGCGCGCGCCCGAAGCGTCCAGAACAATGAAAATCCAACCCAGTGAATTGTCTAATCGTGAGTTGAGTTTTCTGGCGTTCAATGAGCGTGTGTTGGCTATGGCAGACGATCCGGCCATTCCGTTACTCGAACGGCTCCGTTACCTGTGCATATCCAGTAGCAATCTGGATGAATTCTTTGAAGTCAGGGTGGCGGGTATTAAACAGAAAATACTCGGTGGTGTTGAAGCTGCGGGTATCGACGGATATTCACCACAGCAGGAACTCAATGCCATTGATCTGGCTGCGCAAGAGTTTGTCGCCAGACAATACGCGTTGCTTAATCAGGTGCTTTTACCGTCTCTTGCAGATGAAGATATCAAATTTCTTGCGCGAGGCAATTGGGATGATCGCCTGAAAGCGTGGGTCAAAGATTACTTCAGTGACGAAATAGCACCCGTTTTAAGTCCGCTTGGTCTGGACCCGGCGCATCCGTTTCCACGACTGACAAACAAGAGCCTGAACTTTATCGTTGATCTGCAAGGGGTTGATGCGTTCGGACGCGAGTCAGGGTTTGCTCTGGTTCGTGCACCGCGTTCATTGCCGCGCGTCATCTCTGTGCCAAAAGAGATCTGTGGTGCTGAACACGGTTTTGTTTTTTTGAGTTCGATAATGCATTCGCAAATGGGCTCGTTGTTCAACGGTATGGAACCGGTTGGTGTCTATCAGTTTAAGGTAACGCGAAACAGCGAGTTGTACGTGTCCGAAGAAGAGGTGGCAAACCTGCGTCGAGCGCTGCAAAGTGAGTTGTTGCAAAGGAACTTTGGCCAGGCTGTTCGCCTGGAAGTTGCTGGTAACTGTCCAACCAGAATCGTTCGCTACTTGCAAAGACAATTCAACCTTAACGATAGCGATGTATACAGGGTGGATGGTCCGGTCAATCTGAATCGACTGGTCACCATTCCAGATGAAATTGATCGGCCCGATTTGAAATTCCCTGCTTTCACGCCGCGTATTGCACCGGCATTTCATGTCGACATGAATATTTTTGATCAGATTGCATCGCGATCACCGGTTCTGTTTCATCACCCGTATGAATCCTACAGTCCAGTATTGGAGTTTGTGCGTCAGGCGTCAATCGATCCGGACGTGCTCGCGATTAAACAGACGCTGTACAGGACCGGGAGCGACTCGGCTTTTGTACATTATTTGATGGATGCGTCGCGCGCCGGTAAGGATGTGACCGTTGTTATCGAATTACGTGCGCGTTTTGATGAAGAGGCCAATATCAATTTGGCAACACAACTACAGGAAGCCGGTATTCAGGTGGTCTATGGCGTCGTGGGCTTCAAAACACACGCAAAAATGTTACTGGTAGTTCGGCGTGAAAAATCAAAGCTGGTGAAGTATGCGCACATTGGTACGGGTAACTACCATGCAACCACAGCGCGCTTGTATACCGATGTGAGTATGCTGACCTGCAACAAACGCGTTACCAACGATGTGCAGAAAATATTTACTCAACTCACCGGTCTTGGTCAGGCATTGCACCTTAAAGAACTGGTGCAGGCGCCGTTTTCCTTACACGGTTTCATTATCGAGAAAATTGAAGAGCAAATCAGTGTCTGTGAAGCAGGTGGGGAAGGGTGTATTCAAGCGCGCATGAACTCGCTGGTTGACGCAGGCGTGATCGAAGCTCTGTATCGTGCATCGCAAGCAGGTGTTCGCATCGAGCTATTGGTTCGAGGGGTGTGCATGCTCAGAGCAGGTGTAAAAGGTTTGTCGGATAATATTCGAGTTATATCGGTGCTGGGGCGATTTCTGGAGCACTCCAGAGTGTTCTGTTTTGGCACTGGCTCAGATACTGAGCTCTATATAAGTAGCGCAGACTGGATGCCGAGAAACTTTTTTAATCGTGTTGAAGTTGCGGTACCGCTTGAAGGCGCTGCTATGCAACGCGTCAAATTTGAGTGTCTTGATGTGTACTTTAAAGACAATCAGTTTTGCTGGGAATTGCAAAGTGACGGGCAGTACAAACGGTTGGTATCAGGATCTGAAGAATCATTCAGTGCTCAGCAGGAGTTGATTGATCGTCACGATGCCGGGCCAGCACACAGCTGACTGACAACAGCGATGAAGCCTGCGTTACTTTAATGTTTTCAATTTAAAGTCGATCAGCATTTGTCGATCGGCTTCGGATGCAAGCTCGGCGCTGGTAAGCGGATTTTCCTCCAGCCATTCTTCGTCGGCCGATACAATCAACTGGTTTTCTTTGACTTTCAATTTTAATTGATCAAGTTCGACGCTGTGCCGGCCCCTGTGCAACAGAACGGCCAGTCGTAACAAGCTCAGTATTTTTAATACACGTTCTTTTTCAGATTTCTGCAATGTATCAAACGCATCCATATCGATCTTGCGGCGATGAAATCGTATTAACAAAGCCAGTGCTTTTTGTTCCACTATCGAGAAGCCGATTAGATCGGAGTTCTCGATAATGTACGCACCGTGCTTATGGTACTGAGTATGAGCTACCGCTTTACCAAGCTCGTGTAATCTGGCGGCCCATATCGCCAGTGCCAGATCAGCCTCTTCATCCAGGTTCCAGTCTTTGCTGACTTGTGAAAAGTATCGGGTCACAGCATGTTCAACCCGATCTGCCTGACGTTGTGGAATATCGTATCGACTTATCAGGTTTTGCAGCGTCTGACTTTGAATGTCGACTTGTTCAGCCTTGCCAACCATGTCGAATATCAGCCCTTCGCGAAGCGCGACCGTGCTTGCCTGCATGGTTTTTATTTTCAGTGTTTTCATTAAGGCATGCACAATGGCAATGCCTCCACAGATGACGGCGGTTCGATTGGAACTGATGGATTCCAGATTGAGCTTGTCAGCGTTACCGGCTTTGTCGATAGCGCCAATCAGTTTTTGCACACCATCACGCGTCACTTCACCATCGGTGATTTTCAATTCTTCCAGCATGCGCGAAACTGCTTTGATTGTGCCTGAGCAGCCTGTTACTTCGCTCCAGCCGAGTTCGGTGTAGATTTTCGCAATGGGTCTTAGTTCAAGTTGCGCTTCAAGTGATGCACGCTTAATGTCTTCTGCACTTATTTTTTTTGAACAAAGAAAGCGCGACGTGTAGCTAACGCAGCCCATATTGATACTTTCCAGAAGTTCGGGTTTAAAACCTTTGCCAATGATCAGTTCAGTGCTGCCACCACCGATATCAATAACGAGTCTTTGGGTATCCGAGTCGGGTACCGCATGCGACACGGCTGAAAAAATCAGCCGCGCTTCTTCGCGACCGGAAATAATATCGATACGCTTGCCAAGAATGGCGTGTGCTTCATCCATAAAGTCTTTCGAGTTACGTGCGCGCCTAAGTGTGTTGGTGCCTACTATGCGAACTTGCTTTAATGGCACACCACGCAAGCGCTGTGCAAATTGGCCGAGCGCATCCAGTGCAAGATTTCGAGTTTGCTTTTTGAGCTTCTTTTCGCTGTCGAGACCCGCGCCGAGTCTTACCGGCACGCGCAGTCCGTCGATAATGCGAATGGAGCTGCCTTCCGGCTCGGCAATGACCATGTGAAAGCTGTTTGAGCCCAGATCGATTGCAGCGAACGAGTTTGTTAAAGGAGAGTGACTCATGAAGCGAATATTTTTTGCTATTGAATAAACATAGTCAATATTACGGACAAAAACCGGATGTGACCCGGTCCAGATCGTTTAAATCCTTGTGGGTCTCCACCTGAGAGTAGTGTGACGCTTGCATCAGGGCCTGAACCTGATCGGCCTGAGCATATCCATGCTCAATAAGCACTTTGCAACCTGGCTTTCCGACGCGAAGGGCTTGTTTAATCAATGCGCGAATGGCATCCAGGCCATCAGGACCACTCACCAGAGCAGAGGCGGGTTCGAAACGCAAAGGCCCACCATCCAGATGAGGATCGTCTGCAGCCAGATAGGGTGGGTTGCTGAGAATAAGTCCAATGCTGTTATCGGAGAACTCGCTCAACCAGTCAGATTGTACAAATTCAATTTGCTCGGCGCCCAGCCGGGCTGCATTGTTCTGCGCCACGTTTAATGCCGCCTGACTTTTATCAGATGCAATAATGTTCAGTGTTTGTTGTTGATCTTTTTGCCACTGCAAAGACAGGGCAATAGCGATTGCACCGGAACCGGTTCCAGCGTCGAGTACCGGTTCTGTGTTTTTTTCCTGTAATGCCTTAAGTGTCAGTTCAACGATCAGTTCCGTTTCCGGGCGTGGTACAAGAACAGATTTATTGACCGTAAAATCCATTGACCAGAATTCGCGTTCTTCGGTCAGGTAGGCTACCGGTTCTCCAAGTAAACGTCGTTTTAACAGGGCATTGAGTTGAGTGAGTTGATCTGTCGTTAGTGTCTTTTCAGGCCAGGCATACAAAGTCGTTCGGTTGCATGCCAGCACGTGACACATTAGTAAATCGGCATCAAGCTTTGGTGTGTCGAACTGTGCCAGTGCACAGCTTGCGTGTTTGAGCCAACTGGCAAGTTGCACTGACTCATCAGTGTGTATTGACAAAGTTGTTACTCGCCAAACTCTGCCAGTAGCTGCGCCTGATGTTCAGCAATAAGCGGGTCGATCACTTCGTCCAAAGCACCTTGCATCACTTCATCGAGTTTGTACAAAGTCAAATTGATACGGTGGTCGGTCATGCGGCCCTGAGGGAAATTATAGGTTCTTATGCGTTCAGAACGATCGCCTGAACCTACCTGTAAGCGTCGCGATTCTGACTGTTCCTGTTGTTGTTTACTGACTTCGATATCAAGTAATCGTGCCTGCAAAAGTGCCAGAGCTTTAGCGCGGTTTTTATGCTGACTTCGTTCGTCCTGACATTCCACCACAATACCGGTTGGTTCATGGGTTAAACGAATTGCCGAGTCGGTTTTGTTAACGTGCTGTCCGCCCGCTCCGGATGCACGGAATGTATCGGTTCGAATGTCGGCGGGGTTGATGTCAATCTCTTCGACTTTATCGACTTCGGGCAGTATGGCAACAGTGGCAGCTGAGGTGTGCACGCGACCCTGACTTTCAGTTTCGGGTACGCGTTGTACCCTGTGTGCACCAGACTCAAATTTGAGTTGTGAAAACACACTGTTACCAGTAAGTCGACAAACCACTTCCTTGTACCCACCGTGATCGCCGGGTCGTTCAGTGATGATTTCACTACGCCAACCTTTGTTTTCGGCAAAACGCAAATACATACGCAGCAGGTCACCGGCAAAAATAGCGGCTTCATCGCCGCCTGTACCTGCTCGAATTTCAAGAAACGCGTTATAACTGTCACGCGGGTCTTTTGGCAGCAGCAGAGTTTGCAGTTCAGCTTCTACCGTTTCTAATTGGGATTCGAGACCGGGTAGCTCTTCAGCGGCCATTTCGCGCATGTCCGGGTCACTGTCTTTTACCATCTCCCGGGCATTGTTCAGATTTTCCAGCGTTTTACTGTATTCACCAAACGTATTAACGATCGGTTCCAGCTGAGAGTATTCTTGAGAGAGCTCACGAAACTTGTTCTGATCGTTGATGGTGTCAGGTTCACCGAGCAGGGCAGCGATTTCTTCGTGCCGCTCTGTAACGCTTTCCAGTCGTGCTTGAATTGATGACTTCATGAGTCTGGTTTATCCAGATCGAACAGAGATTTGGCTGCGTTAAGCAGATCGTTGTCACCTTGCTCAGCAGCTTGGCGCATTTTTTTTGTCGGCGTATGCATTAGCTTGTTTGCCATGCTGTGAGCAAGTTGTTCCATGACCGCTTCGGGATCTTGACCGGCACGTAACTGCTTGCGACTTTTTTCCAGCAGACTCGACTGCGTTTGCTGTACTTGTTCTCGATAAGAGCGAATGGTGTCGGTTGCCCCGAGCGCTCGCATGCGTTGCATGAACAATTCAACTTGATGTTTGACTATTTGTTCTGCCTGTTCTGCTGCTGCCAGTCGGTTTTGTCGACCTTCATCAACGACGTTGTTCAGATCATCAACCGTGTATAAAAACACGCCGTCAATGTCACTGACCTGTGCTTCGACATCTCGCGGTACGGCAATATCAACAATGAGTAACGGTCGGTACCGTCGCGCCTTCATCGCAGCTTCGACCGCGCCTTTACCCAGTAATGGTAACGGTGCCCCGGTTGAACTGATAATAATGTCCGCCTTTTCGAGTGCTTGCGCGAGCGCTTCTAGTCCGTAGGCGGTACCGTTGAGCGATTCTGCCAGTGCTTCTGCGTGGCTCACGGTTCGATTGGCAATGTGAATATGGCCGATGCCATTCGATGCCAGATGTCTGGCTGCCAGGGTGGTGGTGTCTCCGGCACCAATCATCAGTGCCTGATGCTGGCTCAGGTCGGCGAAAATTTGTTTGGCAAGAGTCACGGCGGCAAACGCGACAGAAACCGGACTGCTGCCAATATTGGTATCGGTACGTACTTGCTTAGCCACAGAGAAGGCGGTTTGAAACAGTGGGGTTAGCTGTGAACCGACAGCACCAATTTCATTGGCATCCCGATACGCCTGTTTAATCTGTCCCAGAATTTGCGGCTCGCCCAGAACCAGCGAATCCAGACCGCTGCATACCCGCATTAAGTGCTGGACCGCCTGACGATCGTGATGAGCGAACAAGTGGGGCAGGAATTGCTCCTCTCTCATGTTGAGAAATTCATGCATCCAGTTGGACACCGGAGATGGGTCATCACCGTGTAATCCGCAGTAGATTTCGGTTCGGTTACAGGTTGAGACAATGGCGGCTTCACGTACTTCTGCCACCGATTTGAGGTTTTTCAGCGCATGTTGAAGGTTGTTTTCGTCGATTACCGCACGCTCTCGGACCGCAATTGGGGCGGTGTGGTGGTTCAGACCTAGTGCTAGCAGTGACATATCGGTCACGATTCTAACAAAAGTTGGCATTTATCCGTCTAAATCGACATGGATTTGCAAGCGTTTTGGCAGCTACACTAATATGAGGGTCGATAGCTTGCTATGGCCTTCCGGCTTGGGCTGAGTAATACTGGCAAGAATCCGCGTCGATATGAGCGCCAAAATAGCAAACAATGTCACTGGAGAACGCATGAGCACAGTAGCATCATGAGCACGACCAGGTTCGATAAAAGCGTTAGTCAATGCGGTTCTGCGGCCAGTATGGATAAGCTCAGGCGGTTGCCATTGCGATCAACACTGCTCTCCGGCCTGATCTTTCCTCTGTTTTTGGTCGGTTGTGCTGCAGGACCGATGGCCAATCGGGCAGTTGCTCAAGATCAACCTTCCGTGCTGCAAGTCAGGCCTCTGGCAGATAAACGCGCACAGCTCATGTTCGAAATTATGATCGCTGAACTGGCCGGCCGGCGGGGTTACATGGATGTGGCGACTGAAGGCTACCTCAGGGCATCCAAAAAATCAGATGACGCCCGTATTGCCGAGCGAGCCACGAAACTGGCTGTGTGGGGACAACGCTGGGATTTGGCACAAGATGCTGCGAACCGCTGGATTGATCTTGAACCAGATGCCACTGAAGCTCGTGAATTGTTGGCGCAAGTGCTTATGCGCGGTGACCAGCCCGAAGGTGCTGCGCTGGATCAGTTTGCCGAACTGGTTGAATCTGCCGAAGATCGCGGTGTCGTGTTAAACGATATTTTTGTTCTGCTGTCTCGCGAAAATGATCGTCCCGCTGCTTTGGCAACATTAAAGGGGTTGCAGTCAAGGTTCCCTGATGAAGCTGAAGCGCATATGGGTGTCGCGCGTTTTATGTTGCAACAGAACGATCGCAGTGCTGCCATGACAGCGGTAGAACAAGCGCTTGAGGTAGACCCGGAGCATGGCCCCGCGTTATTGACACGAGCGCAGTTACTCAGCGATTCGGGCAAGCCTGCAGAAGGTCTGGGTGATATTAAGAAAGCACTGGATAAAGACCCGGATAATTTGAATTTACGTCTTGGCTACGCACGCCTGCTGGCCGATGTTGGTCAGTACACCGAAGCCAACGAAGAGCTTGAATACCTGTTCGAAAACGCCAGCGACAACAGTGATGTGTTGCTCTCCATTGGCCTGTTGGCGCTGGATTCAAAACGTACCGATGCGGCACAACGCTACCTTGAAGCGCTGCTCGATACCGGAGATCATCGTGATCAGGCGCATTATTATCTGGCACGTATCGACGATCAGAAGCAGTCGTTCGAAGCTGCTATCAAGCATTATGAAAGTGTTGGCGAGGGTGATTTGTATTTGTCATCGCAACTTCGTTCAGCTGAACTCTACGCTGCATCCGGCCAACTTGATATTGGCATAGAAAGAGTCCGGTCTTTATCGAACTTACTGCCTGACCCGTCAATGCAACCCATGCTGATAACCACCGAAAGTCGTATGTTGCAGGAAGCTGGCAAGAACGAAGCGGCAGTGGATGTGCTCACCGCCGGTCTGGAAAAGTATCCGCGCAGTGGCGAGTTGCTTTATGCCCGAGCTCTGGCATCTGATCGTACCGGCGACACCGCAACGTTGCTGTCCGATTTGGAAAAACTGATAGTGGCCGAACCGGAAAACGCCAACGCACTTAATGCGTTGGGCTATTTTCTCGCCGACGAGAATCAGCGTCTCGATGAAGCCGAGGGGTATCTGGAGAAGGCCATGCTGTTGAAGCCGGACGACCCGGCCATTATGGACAGTCTTGGCTGGCTGCGATTTCGTCAGGGTGATAGTGAAGCTGCAAAACGTTTGCTCGAACGTGCTTATGAATTGTTTCCAGATGCAGAAATCGCGGCACATCTCGGTGAAGTTCTATGGGTCAGCGGCGATAAAACGGCTGCTCGATCCGTTTGGGAGAAAGCGCTGGTCGATGAACCCGAACACGCCAAGTTGGTCAACACCATGGAGCGATTAACTGAATAATGTTGCTCCGTTCTGTTTTGCTGCTTGCGGCGCTGCTGGTCAGTGCCTGTGGATCAGCACCATTAAAAGAAACGCCTAATCCTGAAGCCCGGCAAGCCCTGCTTGAACGACTCGATCAATTTCGGGTGACGGGTGGGCTTGGTGTATGGACCGACAAGGAATCGATCAGTACCCGTATAGACTGGCAACAATCGGCAGGCGATTTCTCCGTGCTCGTGGAATTACCTGCCGGCTTAAGTAACGTAAGGGTTAGCCAAAAGGATAGGATGGCAACGGTTCAACGTGCGGGTGCCGAACCTGTTACTGGTCAATCTGCTGCCATATTATTACAACAGGCGCTCGGTCTTGGTGTTGCGGTTCCAATCGAGCAAATGTCCTTGTGGATAAAAGGGCTGCCGGGAGATCAGGCTGAATCGGTTACCTACGACCAACAGAATCGTTTGGAAAAAATGAATTACCGTGACACTCAGGGCACGCTTTGGAAGGCTAAAGTCCTTAAATACAAGCTATTCGATAATGTCCATGTACCCGCCACTATCACTGCCACCGGTGGTCCATATAACCTAAGGCTCGTACTGAAAGAGTGGAGCAAAGAAACTCAGCCGGATACACTTGGGCAGGGTGGCTCTGCACAAAAGGGAACGGGCGGTAGCAGGCTTAACGTGCCAGGTCGCTAGGTTAAAATTTGGGCAGGGTGTATGGGTCAAATCGTGACGCACACGAGAAAGTAGTCTGCCCATATGTGAATTTTTGAACAATCCCTTGTGAAAACGTACAGAGCCCCAAAATTGGATTTGGCTCTGAAGCACTTTGCCCGTTATGATAGCGGGTTACAGAAATAAAACCGCAGGTAACAAGTACTTGACGACAAACTGGTTGGCTCCGGCCAAGATAAATCTTTTTTTGCATGTGACCGGTCGCCGAAGCGACGGTTATCACACTCTGCAGACCGTTTATCAGTTCATCAATCTGTGTGATGTTCTGCAGTTTGCTGTGCGCGAAGATAACGATGTTCAGCTCATAACCAATTTCGATGAGGTGCCGGCAGAGGAAAATCTGGTCATTAAAGCAGCCAGGGCTTTGCAGGCTCAGTCGGGCACCCGATCGGGTGCGGACATCACACTGACTAAAGTCATTCCAACCGGTGGTGGTTTAGGTGGTGGAAGTTCTGATGCAGCCACAACACTTGTGGCGCTAAATGAATTCTGGCGGCTTGGGCTTAGTATCAAAGAGCTTGCAGAAATTGGTGTATCGGTCAGTGCTGACGTGCCGGTCTTTGTCTACGGGCAAGCCAGCTGGGCTGAAGGCATTGGAGATAAACTGACTCCAGTAGCGCCGACTGAACCGTGGTACCTGGTCGTTTGTCCGCAGGTGCAGGTTTCGACTGCAGCTTTGTTCAACCTGCCAGAATTGACACGAAATACCAGTCCGATCACAATACGCGACTTCATGGACGGCAGAAGCACCAATGTGTTCGAGCCCATTGTCATGGCACGATATCCGCAAGTTCGTGCAGCGTTGGAATGGCTCTCGCACAACAATCGGGGTGCTCGAGCAAAAATGAGTGGTACCGGTAGCTGTGTGTTCACACCGTGCGAAACGGAAGAGCAAGCGCAGGCTTTGAATGATAAATTGCCGGATTCAATGACAGGATATGTCGTAAAAGGGCACAATGCGTCCCCGCTGTACGACTTTTCCGGTTAGAATTTGCGCCGTGCGTGGTTTGCGTACATAGCTAGCTTCTTACGTCACAATAAGTGAGTCGTTTGTAGCAAGTAGTTTCAAGCAGGTCGGTGTCAAACTTTAAGTTTGCACTGAAATAAATTGGGCCGTCGCCAAGCGGTTAAGGCACCGGGTTTTGATCCCGGCATTCGGAGGTTCGAATCCTCCCGGCCCAGCCAACATCACGCCTGTACTTCACTATGAATGATCGCAAATTGATGATCTTTGGCGGAAACGCCAACCCTGTTTTAACTCAAAACATTGCCGCCTACCTCCAGCAACCGATTGGAAAAGTCGCAATGTCGCGATTTAGCGACGGCGAGACCTCGGTAGAAATACTCGAAAACGTACGTGGTGGGGATGTGTTCATTGTCCAGCCTACCTGCAACCCAACAAATGATAATTTGATGGATTTGCTGGTTATGGTTGATGCCATGCGTCGTGCGTCGGCCGATAGAATCACCGCAGTCATTCCGTATTATGGGTATGCGCGTCAAGATCGTCGAGTCCGGTCAGCCCGGGTGCCAATTTCGGCCAAGCTCGTGGCCAACATGCTCAGTGTTGCAGGTGTTGATCGGGTACTCACCGTCGATGTTCATGCAGAACAAATCCAGGGCTTTTTCGATATTCCGGTAGACAATGTTTATGGTTCACCGCTGTTGTTGCTGGATATCTGGCGAAATAAATACCCCAATCTGATTGTCGTTTCACCCGATGTCGGTGGTGTGGTTCGTGCGCGAGCAGTTGCAAAACAACTCGACGACAGCGATCTTGCCATTATCGACAAACGTCGACCGCAAGCGAATCAAGCGCAAGTCATGCACATCATCGGAGATGTACAAGATCGCACGTGTGTGATTATTGATGACATGGTCGATACAGCCGGTACATTGTGCAAAGCGGCCGAAGCGTTAAAAGCGCACGGTGCAAACAGAGTGGTCGCATTGGCAACCCATCCTGTATTGTCCGGGCCGGCAATAGATAATCTGAAGTCATCACAGCTCGACGAGCTCGTGGTCACCGATACCATACCGCTATCCGAAGAGGCAAAAAACTGTTCGGTTATACGTCAGTTATCGGTTGCCGATTTACTTGGTGAGACCATCAGGCGCATTCACGAGGACGAGTCCGTTAGTTCTGTCTATATGGACTGATTACATCGACTGTATCGGAAAAATTATTCAGTGGTGATAATGTTGGCGTATGGCGACGGGATTATTACCTGTTAACGGTTAAATCTGCACTCTAGAATCGACTGGTCACCCATTTCAATACGGAACAGTTGATCGATGCGCTTACATTCCAAACTCTTCTCGCTAGCCAGCCTGTTTTTACTGTGTTCTGTTCCTGCTTATGCTGTTGATGCGCCCACTGTGAGTGTATCGGGGCAAACGCTGCTGTGGTCTTCTGTCGATGCAATAACCATCAACGTTCATCGAGACGATGGTTCGTGGTTGGAGTCTATTCCGGGTGATGTCACAAGCTGGGATGCACCGGGTGAGGGCGGCTATTTTCTGGTTGCTGCCGATCATGGTGACTGGCAGAACTGGGGGAAGTCCAATCTTGTGTTTGTCGACGCCACAGATTCGCAGAATTCAACGAGCGATGTATCTGACGGTTCGGTTTTTATCGATAATTATTATGCTCAAGTGTATTCACAAACCAGTGCTGAACTGTTCTGGGAGTTTCCGAACTCGGACGTAGTCGGCGTAGAGGTTTTGAGAAACGATGGGGCATTTACGAACACAACGGGTCGCAGCTTGTACCTGTCTGATCTCCAGCACAGCACCACCTATACATTCATACTTATTCCGTATGACATAGACGGGAATGCTGGTGTTGAAGTGAGTATGGAACTGACTACCGCAAATTGGGCAGGTCCCGGTTCTTCCAATCCTTCTACACCTATGCGTCACCGTTCGGTTGATACGCCGGTAAACGATGTTGATTCAGACCTGCCAATAACTGCCGCCTCTTTGCCCGAAAATATTAGTATCACTGTTTACAGCAACACAAGAGCTGAACTTTTCTGGCAAGGCACTTCTGACAACAGGCTGATCAACTACACCGTGTTCAGAAATGAGCGGGAAGTTGGGCAAACCTCTGGCCATTCATTTTATTTCGACGATTTAATTCCAGGTTCCGACTACGTATTCGCCGTAAGCAGTAATGGCGTACAAGCCGATGCGGCTACGACGACTTTAACCACGGGTGGTTTGTCTCCTGAATTGGTATTGGGTAAACCAGCTGAAGACCCTGGAACCTTCAACTTTGCTGGATGGGATTCCATCCTGTCCGGTTGGCACTCATCCTATCCCAGTGACTGCCGGTTCGCCCTTCTGTTGCCCGAACCTGGCTTTGACGAGCTGACTGAGCCTGTGTGCTTCAGTCCGGCGCAACGCGATTTAATGGGTGCAGGCTATGCCCGGAGAAGCGTAAATTTTATCGGGCCTCGCTGGCAGTTTAAATTGCCTGGAGATAACCGCACGAATCATATTGAGGGTCTGGCCTGGTACAACACCGACGAATTCGCACTCATTGCTGATGTTCGCACAGGCTTTGGGGAGACGGCCTACGAAATATCCCGATTCGATTTGTGGGGTGGGTTTATAGGTACCTTGCCAATACTCAACTCAGTATTGCAAAGCAGTACCGACACAATACGACAGATCAACCTCGACGGTGCAGATGTGCTGATATCGTTGCAAAAACTGACAGACGCTCAAGCGACTGAAGTTGGTTCAGACACTAGCTACGGATTTCGAGTTGTTGGGGAATACTATGAACCTGTGAGTAATGGGGACCTGACGCAACTTTCCGGCTGGAATAATGCGGGCGCATTTGTTGCGCTGGTCAATCCTATTGATGGTTCCACCCTGACACAACAACTCTTTCCCGGACGCACTGCGCAGAGCTTCTCTGTATCAGATTGAGTTTTCAGGCGAATTAAAAGCGTAATTGAAAGTAGCTTTGACGGGAATATTACCTGTAGATGCAACAACCTGATGGTTAGCATAGGTGTCGTACTCATATCAGGAATTTGGTGCCAATGCTCTCTCTAATCAGACGCGTTTCCAGCTTAGATTTCTTATCCCTTTTTAGCAGCCCGTCGCACGCGGTGGAAACCCCGCGGGTGTCGGTATCAGGCACCAGACTGAGTTGGCCTGCGATTGATGCTATTGCGATAAATGTGTACCACGCAACAGGCGAGCTCCTTGAGTCCATACCGGGGAATGCCACATCCTGGGAAGCGCCGGGGCAGGGGCGCTATTTTCTGGCTGGTGCCAACCATGGGGACCCGCAGACCTGGGTCAAGTCCGATATTGTGCAGGTGTTAGCAGATGACCCCGAGGCTCTGCCTGTCAGCTGACTCCTTTTTTCGGGCTGAAGGCCCACTCTTAGCGCTTCTGAGCTATAATTCGTCGGCTCTGCCTGGTCGCGGGCAGAGTAGGGACTGTATTGAACCCAATATGGCCCATATTTCAGGAGCAAACGACAATGTCAGACGATATAAATGTCCAGGCCACGTCGCGCAGCGTATTAGGAAAAGGTGCGAGCCGCCGCCTGCGTCGTGAAAATCTGGTACCCGGCATCCTCTATGGTGCCGATGAAGATCCACAACCGATCAACCTTAAACACAACGAGGTGCTCAAGCACCTTGAAAACGATCAGTTTTATTCGAACCTGATCATGGTGAGCGTTGATGGTAAAGAAGCGGTACGAACCGTACTGCGCGACGTTCAACGTCATCCTCACAAACTGCAAATCATGCACATGGACTTCCAGCGTGTTGTCGCTGGTGCAGAGCTAACGCTAACCGTTGCGCTGAACTTCCTGAACGAAGATGTTTGCTACGGTGTAAAAACCGAAGGCGGCATGATTTCGCACAACGAATCAGAAGTGGCTATTGCTTGTTTGCCGCGCAACATTCCAGACAATCTCGAAATCGATATGAAAGATATGAAGATCGGTGAATCGATTCACTTGTCTGATCTGAAGTTACCTGAAGGCGTTCGCCTGACTGATCTGAACGAAGCCGGTGACGACAGTGACCGTGCGCTTGCATCGGTTATTGCTTCTCGCATGACGCTGGAAGAGGAAGATGAAGCTGCGGCAGAAGCTGAAGCTGCTGCTGGTGATGCCGGAGCAGGCGATGACGCTGCCGATTCCAGCGACGATGGCGACAAGAAGGACGACGAATAGTCCTGTTGTTTTTGACCGTTACTCAGGTCATTCGCACATTTAGCTTGTACTAATAAGGTACCGCCCTAGCCGGGCGGTATCTACTCACGCCAAACACCCGGGGTAGCAAAGCGTGCCAGGTGAAGCCGTTCAATTTGAAATGGTCGTTGGCCTTGGTAACCCAGGCAGCGAGCACGAGAACCAGCGACACAACGCTGGCTTCTGGTTTGTAGACGAACTTGCCCGAGATCTTGGCGCTAATTTCTCTCAAGACAAGAAATCATTTTCGTTGCACGCAAAAACCATACTGAACGGGCGCACCATACATCTGCTTAAACCTTATAACTACATGAACAACAGTGGGCAGGGTGTTGCGGCAATTGCGCGGTTTTTCAAGCTTGATATGAGCCGGGTACTTGTTGCGCATGATGAACTTGATTTGGAGCCTGGTTACATCCGGGTTAAAAACGGCGGTGGTCATGGCGGGCACAATGGCCTTCGCGACATAGTGGCGAAAACGGGTACGAAAGACTTCTGGCGTTTACGCATTGGTATTGGACACCCGGGACACAAGTCGGCGGTATCGGGTTATGTTTTAAAACGCGCAACCGCTGAGCACCAGAAGCTGATTGATGATGCCTTGTATTTAGCCATGCGCGAATCGCGCACATTAATCGATGGTGACATCAACGTTGCTACTAAAAATTTACACAGTCACAAACCGGACGGCAATTAGAAATGGGTTTTAAATGCGCCATCGTTGGCTTGCCGAATGTGGGTAAATCCACTTTATTCAATGCGCTGACAAAAGCTGAAATAGCAGCGGAGAACTATCCGTTTTGCACCATTGAGCCTAATGTAGGCATTGTTCCGGTTCCGGACACGCGCCTTGATGCATTGGCAGGTATAGTGTCTCCGCAAAAAATTCTGCCAACTACCATGGAGTTTGTGGACATAGCGGGACTGGTTGCCGGTGCGTCTACCGGTGAAGGCCTTGGTAACAAGTTTCTGGCGAATATTCGTGAAACCGATGCCATTGCGCATGTTGTGCGTTGCTTTCAGGATGATGATGTTATTCATGTGTCGGGCAAAGTAGACCCACTTGATGATGTTGAAACCATTAACACTGAATTGCTGCTTGCTGATGTTGAGACCATGGAAAAAGCCATTGCCCGTATTGCCAAGCAAGCCAAATCGGCCAATAAGGAAGCCATTGCAGAAAAAGCGTTTATGGAACGGTTGAATGAAGCGCTTGGTGAAGGGAAGCCGGCACGAACCGTTGAGTGCACCGACCAGGAACAGGAATGGCGCAAACACTATCATCTGCTAACCATCAAGCCGACTATGTACATTGCTAACGTCGATGAAGAAGGCTTTGAAAACAACCCCATGCTCGATGCTCTAATCGCCCACGCCGCAGAAGAACAAGCGCAAGTGGTACCCGTGTGTGCATCGATTGAGGCGGAAATTGTTCAGCTTGAAGATGAAGAGAAGGCCGACTTTCTTTCAGAAATGAACCTGACCGAGCCTGGGCTTAACCGCGTTATCCGTGCGGGTTACGATTTACTCGGGCTGCAAACCTTTTTTACGGCAGGTGAAAAGGAGGTTCGCGCATGGACAGTGAAGCAGGGCGCAACCGCGCCGAACGGTGCTGGTCGCATTCACACCGATTTTGAAAAAGGCTTCATCCGAGCCGAAGTCATTGCCTACGATGATTACATTGAGCACAGCGGTGAGTCCGGTGCCAAGGATGCCGGGAAATGGCGCCTGGAAGGAAAAGAGTATTTAATGCAGGAAGGTGACGTGGTGCACTTCCGCTTCAACGTTTAGCGCTAAACGGGTGATTTTGCAGGGCGTTTGGCCTTGACAAGGCCTCGAATAACCGAGAAAATGCGCAGTCCACTTCGGCGGCTACATAGCTCAGTTGGTTAGAGCACAACACTCATAATGTTGGGGTCCCTAGTTCGAATCTAGGTGTAGCCACCATTTATTCCCCCAAAATCAGAAAGGCTTAAGCGTATCTGATTTCGTTGTTCGGCGACAATTATAGTCTGCAAATTCTGACTGTATATTTTGACCATATGGACGCCCCCACCAAGGTGTCTCTATTCAGTCAACCATTTTGCAATGGCTTGATTCATCACAACAAAGCAAACTAACATCCCGAAATCCAAATACTTGGCCGAGCATATCGCAGGTGTTAACCTCCGATAAACACTGCAGGACAAACCATGAGTAAACAAGACCCCGGAAAAGCCTTGCTGGAGAACGCCTACCAACTGCAATCACCGGAAGACAACATTGCCTACTACGCAAAGTTGGCAGCGTCCTACGATGAAGATTTCGCAGAAGGTCTTGGCTACGCATTGCCAGCTGCGGTTGCAAAACAGTTTCACGCAAGTTACCAGACTGAAGACGGCCCCATACTTGATGTTGGTTGCGGTACCGGTTTGCTGGCGGACGCCTTGAACACATCCGGTTTGATCATTGATGGAATTGATATTTCAGATGCCATGCTTACTTTGGCTGAACGCAAACAAAAATACCGGCAACTATTGAAAGTTGATTTAACACAACCGTTAAATTCTGCAATGGAAAAGTACGGGGCTATTTTATCGTGTGGAACATTCACTCATGGTCATCTTGGACCCGATGCGCTGGTTCGCCTGCTTGACGTTGCGAACCACAATGCATTGTTTGTTATATCCATTAATAAAGAACACTTCAGCAAATTAGGGTTCGAGTCGGTGCTGCAAAAGCTTCACAAAGAAAAAACCATTAACGCGCTGAACAACGAAGAACTTAATATTTATAATGCCCCTGATCACGAACACTCAGCCGATAAAGGTTTGATAGTGACGTTTAGAACTGCCTGATTCGCAGCCTCATCACGAGTTGGTTCGTGCTCATTGGCAGGTAAGGGCGTGAAGTGTTATTACCCGGCATTAACTGGTGCCTAATGGGTAACTCTGCGTAATAGTGCCGGCAAATTGCTCCCAAGTTCTGAATTTTCCCCGGTGTACGGTTGACTCCTTGCAACCTGAAGACCACACTGTGATTGGCGAGTCTTCGCTTCGTAGCAGCAATGGAGTACTTTTACCATGGCACAACGAGATTCAACACGAGATTCAACACGAAAATCATCACGAAATTCAATTCGAAAATCAGTATCGGGTCATGCCCCGTCCTCACAGGCCACACACTCACAACGAGGCACGCTGGCTGACGAAACTGCACCGCGCAAAGCATCAGAGTATTGGCTGGCTATTTTGGGAACCATCGCCGTGCTGTTTATTGCGGAATGGACATTCAGCGATGGCTTTGGGTTTCGCACACGAGCTGTAACAACAGCTGACATCAAACAACCGGTGGCGTTACCCGATTCGCTGTTGGTGACCAGTGATGGTTTACTTGACACACTCGCGATTGAGCTGGATAAGCAGTGGTCAGCTGGTGATACCGAAAACTCAACGGAAGATTTACTGTTACTTGCCAGTAACGCTGTGGCCAACGAAGATACTTACCAGTTTGCCGAAGCCATGCGACTGCTCGGTGTGAATGCATTGCGTGAAGCGGACAGCGACACAGCCGCGGTTTACCTCGACGAAGCCTTAAGCGCGTTTGAAGAACTTGAAGACGAGATTGGTATTGCCAGTGTTGAACTGTTGCGAGGTGAGCTCAATCTGAAAAGACGGGTACTAGCACGACGCGCAGCTTATGCATACGACACCATGCAACTAGCGCGATGGAAAACGGCACACGGTTACTTCCACGATGCCATTGATGAGCTGCAATTGGTTGTTAATGAAAATCTGTCTTTAAATCGATACGGGGCCGCCGCCGCCGCTTATCAAACTTTATATAAAGGCTACACCGATCATGGCCAGCTTCATGAAGCGCAAGAAGCGGGTATTGAAATTGTAAAGTTGCATGCGTCATCTGGGCGTCCACTACAAGCCAAGGCCATGCTGTCAACGCTTCAAGCCAATGGTTTGGATGAAAACACCGTTTTACAACTTACCCAGAACAACATGGCCTTGCAACGCGAGTATGAAGAAAGCGTGACGCAATTGGGACGTGCTCGCGATTACCGGCAGTTATACAACTATTTCATTAACGCCGGAGACCCGGTCCGTGCCTGGCAGTTTCGGCTTAAAGCGCAGCAGTCTCTAAGAGGAGTTACACAGCGGGCAATGCACCGGCAGCAGACCGGTGTGTTGGCTTTGTTATACACGTCCAACGATCACATGAAGCGTGCACAACAATCCCTGAACCGGGCCAGCCGGTTGTTTTCTGAAAACGATCAAAGCAAACTGTTTGGTGTTTCGGAAGAATTGCGGGAACAGGTATTCTAGCCGGTTTGTTACCCAGTTGCGGCTTGAGCCGCAGTAGTTCGAGGTTGTATCGCCCGTTTAGCTTAGAATGTCTTCCTGCCTGTCCACCTGTCTGTAGAGGCTACTCGCATCTCACTTAAGATGGTGGTTCGTCCATTCGCTTATTGCACACAACACAAATGAGTTCATACACGCTGAAAAAACTGTCACAAGCTACCCTGGTGGCCAAGGCAGACGACTACATCGACACCACTACCGGTGGCATCACACCACCGATTATTACGTCAACTACCTACGCGCGCGACAATCGTTATCATCCAATCAACGATGCGAATTTGTACGGTCGTGATGATAATCCGAGTTTTATTCAGGCAGAGCGAGTAATAGCTGAACTGGAACAAGGCGAGGAAGCGCTGTTGTTTGCATCTGGTATGGCGGCGATTGCCTGCATTTTCTACACGCTTGGCAGTGGTTCGCATGTTGTGCTGCCCGATTCCATGTATTGGGGTGTTTTTAGCTGGACCCGAAACTACTGCGACCGTGCTGATATTCGAATCAGCTACTACGACCCGGCCAATGCTGAGTCTATCGCTGATGCCATGCAAGGTGCTGCGCGTACTGATCTTGTGTGGGTTGAAACACCAACCAACCCTATGATGCACGTAACCGATATAGCTTTAGCCGCAGACATTGCACACCAAGCCGATGCCATGTTGGTGGTCGACAACACAACGCCAACACCCATATTCACCCAGCCATTAACAATGGGCGCCGATTTGGTTGTGCACTCGGCAACCAAAACGCTAAACGGACACAGCGATGTTCTGGCTGGTGCCATCGTGACCAAAGAAGTTGATGAACGATGGGAAAAAATCAGTGCCGAGCGTCACGGTGCCGGTGCGGTTCCCGGGGCGTTTGAAGCCTGGTTACTGCTACGTGGTATGCGTACACTAAGTTTACGTGCAGAACGGGCGGCGCAGAATACCATGGAGATCGCCACTCGCTTGCAAACGCTGCCTTCGATTGCGCAGGTGTTGTATCCGGGTCTTGAATCTCACCCCGGGTACGGCGTTGCGTGCAAGCAAATGAACGGTGGTTTCGGTTCGTTGTTGTCTTTTCTGGTGGATGGAGACGCAAAGCAAACACTAGCGGTTGCAGGCAAGTTGAACCTGGTCATCAGCGCCACGTCTCTGGGTGGTGTCGAAACCCTTATTGAGCATCGCCACAGTGTAGAACCACCCGAAACGGGTGTACCTGAAAATCTATTGCGGCTGGCCGTCGGCATAGAGCACATCGATGACCTGTGGGATGACTTGCATCAAGCGTTGACTTAGCAGGTTTGCTTGATAAACATTAAAGCTCGCACGTAAGCCTTATCGTCTTGCTGGATATTAGCTCGGCGGTACTATTACCCAAAAAGGTTATATCGGTTGCTCCGTGCCTGTGTGGTGGGATAACGTATACAAATGGGGTGGGTAATATCACTGTGTTGACTTTATGCTTAATACGAAAGTAGTAGTCGATTCCTGTTTAGTCTGTGGGTGATATTAAACATCATCAGGGACAATTGAAAAGGCACGAATAAACCTCGCTAAAGACTGTTTTCGACACAATGGTTTTAAGAGTTTTACAGAACCATTGTTTGTTTGCAGAGTTTGTAAACCAGCGTTTCAGTTTGGTCGATTTGAATTCTCGCTGTGTATACTTGCCCAGCTTTCTGAGTTGTTGGCTTAGTTCACTTCAACGATTAACGCAGTGGCTTTGTCAATTGCAACATTCAATAACACATTGAATCTCGCAAACCTTGTTATTGGTTGGCAGCAGAAACCGATAGTTTGCATTCGTTTGCATACGAATGCTGATTGAACAACGAACAGTAAAAAGACGATTAGATTTTGCGAGACTTTTCTCATCAGAATCTTATCCAGTTCTTAAACCAACACGGGGCAATTGGATGGAGTCCAGTAATACCGAAAGCGTAGCTGTTATCGCAGACCAAGGTAGCGATAAAAAATTGATAACCCGTCTGCTTCAGAATGCAGGCTATAGCGCAGGTCTTTTTGACAGCAAAGATGCTTACAACACCGTTTCAGAAAAACACAGCGCTATGGTGGTATGTCATCGTCGATCTACTGCCACTCCGCAACCTGGATTACCAGCGTGTATCAGCGGCCAACGCGTGGTGGTTTTTTCTGACTGCACTGCCGAACAAACGATTGTTCAAGCGCTTGAGAACGGAGCACATCATTTTTTCGATCTTCGCGAGTCACCAGATGTTTTACAGGTAAGACTGGAGGCTGCTCTTCGGCAGCATGCGCTGCGGCCCAAGCGCATTCTCGATGTAGCGCCGTTTAAATTTAATCTTGAACGCCGTAATGTCAGTAAAGACGGTAAGTTGATTAATTTGAGCCCGAAAGAGTACGAGTTTGCTTACTATCTGTTTGCGAATCGGCATCGTGTTGTCGTTAACTCCGAGTTAATGACGTCGGTGTGGTCGCTGCCTTCATCTATGGACGCCCGTCGCATAGACACGGCTGCTTGTCGTGTCAGAAAGAAGATGCAGTTGAGCGAGTCGTCTACCGGATGGTGTCTAAGACGCATTCGTCGTGTCGGTTATGAGTTGCTATGGCGCGGGGGTGCTGAAGAGGTAGGTGCTGCTGAACAAGTGGAAAAGCGTTCGAGCACACCGGTTGCTACACCTATGTCTATGCCGCTAGCTCATACAAACTCGGGAATCATACGAAAAGCGGTTTAGGTCAACTATTTAATCTGTTGCAAACCCTTGCGCCCGACACCCAATCTGGCACATTGAACCGCATCGCGTTGAATTGAAGTAGACGGTGCGATTCGGAACAAATCTCCATTCTTACCACAGAGCTGATGCCTGATACCGCTCTGCTTTGCCAGCTTGCTTTGAGATTCCATGTGATGCGTTTCGCCGTGTACCGGAATTAACAGAGTAGGCTTCACCCATTCATAAAGTTTCGAAAGCTCATCTGCCGACGGATGCCCGGACGCATGAATCGGTTTGTTTGTTGAATCGGGTGTCACTATGTTCACGCCAAGGCCGCGCAAACGTTCATTGGTTTGCTCTATCGCGTCTTCGTTACCGGGTATGGCGCGCGCACTGTATATAACTGTGTCACCGGCATCAAGTGATAAATGTTGGAATCGGTCGTTGCTCAGCCGGTTAAGTGCTGTGCGCGGTTCTCCCTGACTGCCCGTTGCCACAAGCAACACGGTGTGCCGTGGCAGGTAACCAAGGTGTTCTGCATCCACCAGCGTTTCTTTGTGTTCCCACAAACCAACGCTGCGGGCGGCCGAGACGGTGTTGATCAGTGAGCGACCCAGCAGGCCCAGATGGCGATGGCTCGAAATTGCAATGCTTGCCAGTGTGTTCAGGCGTGCGATGTTGCTGCCGAAGCAGGCAACAATAACGCGCCCCTGTGCGGCCAGAACCTGCTCGGTCAACCCATCTATCAGATCACCCTCTGACAACGAATGCCCCGGTACATCAGCACAGGTGGAATCGCAGATCATGGCGTTTATACCGGCGGCACCGATGTTCTGGTAGTGATCAGCGCTGAACTGGTGTCCGACTTGCGGCGCTTTGTCTAATTTCCAGTCGGCAGTATGAAATGCACTGCCGGCGGCCGTGCGAATGACCAGACCGCACGGGTCGGGTATAGAATGCGTATGCGGCACCCATTCCACATCGAACGCGCCAATATCGAATCGATCACCGGGGGCAACAATGCGAATGGGTACTTTATCGACCAGATTGTGCTCGACCAGTTTCCTGCGTAGCATTTCGGCTGTGAATTCACCTGCGTATACCGGGCATTTGAGCTGCGGCCACAGATGAGGCACAGCGCCGATATGGTCTTCATGGGCATGGGTGAGCAACAGGCCCTGTAACTGCTCCGGGCGAGAGCTGATAAAGTTCGGGTCCGCCATTTGCACGTGATAACCGGTGTTATTGGTGCCGTCGGGGTCTCGAAACGTCACGCCGCAATCGACCATCAACCACTGGTCATCATGCCCATAGAGGTTCATATTCATGCCGATTTCACCGCAACCGCCCAGGGGCAGAAACCAGAAGTCGCGTCTGTCAGGTGTCATAGAGTGTTGCGCAGGTGGAGAAGGGCCAGCATCGAATTCAAAAAACCGCTATAAGAATAGATGGAATTGAGTGAATAGATATGTACACCTTACTGATAATTTTCTTCCTCGTATCGATCATATTTTCGTTTCTGTGTTCGATATGGGAAGCGGTGCTTCTGAGCATCACGCCATCCTATGCAGCAGTCAAGCAGCAGGAGGGTGGCGAACTTGGAAAAACCATCGACGAATTCAAAAAGAATATTGATCGTCCGCTGGCCGCTATTCTGACATTAAACACCATTGCTCACACAGCCGGTGCTATTGGTGTGGGGGCGCAAGCCAGCTCCATCTGGGGTGCATCGTTTATTTCAACGGCGGTAGTGCCGGTTGTCATGACGCTGGCCATTCTGCTGCTATCAGAGATTATCCCCAAAACCATCGGTGCCAACTACTGGCGCGAGTTGGCGCCGTTCACTGTGAAATCGCTCAAGCTAATAATGAAAGTACTGGCGCCACTGGTGTTTTTAAGTCAGCTGATTACCAAGGCGCTAAAAAAAGACAAAGATGCCAGCGTCTTAAGCCGCGCCGATTTTACCGCCATGGCAGAACTCGGTGGCAAACAGGGTGTGTTCGATGAAGGTGAGTCCAACTTGCTGAGGAGTTTTCTGCGCTTTGATACCATTCTGGTCAAAGATGTGATGACACCGAGAACCGTCGTTGTTACGGCCGATGAAAGTACGAGTGTGTATGACTTTCATAAGGCCCACCCTCAATTGAGATTTTCGCGAATACCGCTGTTCAGCGGGTCAGTGGATAAAATCAGTGGCTATGTGCTTAAAGATCAGTTGCTGACCAAGCTGGTTGACGAGCTTGAATCTAACAGTGGTGATACAAAAACCACTCAATTGGCGCAACTGCGCAGAGACATTGTCATTGTTCAAGCGCATGAACCCATTACCCAACTGTTCAATGATTTCACGGAAAAGCGTGAGCACATCGCTTTGGTGGTTGATGAATTTGGCGGTATGGCCGGAATTGTGACCATGGAAGATGTATTGGAAACGCTGCTTGGACTTGAAATTGTTGATGAGTCTGACAACACCGTCGATATGCAGGCTCTGGCGCGAAAGCAGTGGGAAGCGCGGGCCAGTGCAATGGGGCTCAATGTCAATGTACAGGATGAGACCGATTCCTCACCGCCAACCTAGGTGCCGGTGAACCGGCTGCCGAATTTGCTGTCCTATTAGTGTGTATTTAGGATTCCCGTCATGTTGAAGCTTTTGCGTAACTTTCTTGTTCTTGTGCTGCTCGGCACAGCGTCTGTCACGGTGGCCGAGGTAACCGAGGTCGATAATCAGGCACTGCAGAAACTGATCGACGAAGGTGTTCCGGTCATCGATGTTCGCCGCATTGATGAGTGGGAAAAGACCGGTGTAATAGAGGGTGCACACACACTCACTTTTTTCGATAAGCGTGGTCGGTACGATGCCCAGAAATGGCTCCAGGCACTTGACGACATTGCCCCCAAAGGGTCTCCGGTTATTCTAATTTGTGAAGCAGGGGTGCGCAGTAAAGCCATAGCTGGTTTGCTGGATAAACGCCTTGGCTATCCTGGTGTACATAATCACACCAAGGGCATGTCGGACTGGATAAAACAGAAACAGCCCGTGGTTGCTTACGACGCAAAACAACCGGTCCAGAACAAACAGTAAATCTCGCGGACGCCGGTGATACTGACTGCATGTTCGATAGCCAAGCGCCGTTCAGCTAGTTGCCTGGCTTAACAAATCTCCTCGATGAATTCCCTTCCTGATTGAATTTCATCGTCATTTATCTTGACCGGAGAATCGCAAACAGTTTTAATAATGTCCAACTTTTTCAAAAACACTGGAATTTCATGTTTGGGTGGGACAATTCCAACGACGATACGGTAGTCAGCACACTGGCCTCCGCATTGCGCCGCGATATCTCCTTTGGCGTACTTCCTCCCGATCAAAAACTGAAAATTGACGAGTTGCGGGTACGCTATGGCGGTTCAAAACACTCGCTTCGCGAAACCTTGCGTGTGTTGAGCGCAGAAGGCTTGGTCGAAGCGGTTGCCCAGCGTGGCTTTCGCGTGACCTCGGCAACTCAGGACGACGCCACCGACATTCTGCTGGTGCGAACAGAAATTGAAAAAATCGCTTTAAAGCGTGCCATCGAACTGGGTGATGTGCAGTGGGAAGGTCAGGTTATCGCGGCCCACCATGCGTTGCAAAAACTCGAAACACACATCAATGAGCAAGTAGACGATCTTGTGGCTTTGGAGTGGGATGAGGCCTGTCGGGTTTTTTCCGCACAACTAATTGAAGCCTGTCAAAGTCCGCGCCTGATCGATCTGCAGCGCAAATATTTTGATCAAAGTCGACGCTTCAGATTAGCTCACTTACGGGAGGGGAGGCTGGATTTCAAGGCGCGTAAAGATCGTCAGCAACAACTGGTTAACGCGGTGCTGGCACGGGATACCGAGACAGCTATCAAATATCAGCTTGCTGATATTCACGACGAATTAAGAACAAAGTAGAACACGCAAAGTACGAACCAACTGGAGGATTATTAACATGCAAAAATTAAATCGCCGACAGGCACTGGCGCTCATGGGTGCAACCATTGCAGCGGGAACATTGGGTACGCCGGCATTCGGGGCGAACAAGAAAATTAAAATCGGTGCCTTGCGTTTCACATCGCATGCGGCAAGCTTTATTGCTTTTGAGCGCGGATACTTCGCCGACGCTGGTCTGGATGTAGAGTTTGTGTTTTTCCAGGCCGCTCAGCCGATGGCCGTTGCTATCGCCAGTGGCGATATAGACTATGCAGTCACCGCTGTTTCTGGCGGATTAATCAGTCTTGCTCAGAAGGGTGCAATCAAGGTTATCGGTGGTGCATTGAGCGAAGAGGCAGGCATCGACGGGCAGAAAATTCTGGTATCTGATGCTGCATTTCAGGACGGTATTAAATCTCCCAAAGATCTTGACGGCAAGGCGTGGGCGGTCACGCAGGCAGGTTCATCGTTCCACTACATGGGGTCTAAAATTGCGGCGGCTGAAGGTATTGAACTCAAGTTCAAACCACTGCAAAAAGTCGGCGCTATTATCGGTGCTTTGAAGTCGGGTCAGGTAGATGCCTGGTCGATCGTGCCACACATTGCGAAACCGCTTGCTGGCTCTGGCGCTGTTCATGTCATTGGCAACGTCGCCGATTACATTCCAAATTATCAAGTGACCACTGTGTTCACGTCGGCGAAGAATGCATCAGACAATCGGGATCAGACTGAGCGTTTTCTGAAAGCGTTCGGGCAAGGTGTTGATGACTACGCGGCTGCCATGATCGACAAAAGTGGTGGTGATGCAGGTGTTGATGACATGGTTGATCTTATTCACAAATATGTGTACACCGATCGCCCTCGAGAAAAAGCTGCGCCATCAATTATAAATGGCACCATGCGTATCAACAGTAACTCGGCATTGAATCTTGCTTCTATTGAAGATCAGCTGAAATGGTTTCAGGATTCAGATTTGGTTGACTCCTCAATCACCATCGACACGCTGGTTGATCAAAGCTATGTTGACATCATTTAATCCATGCCTGCGGTGAAACAACTGTGCACATGATCCCTGTCGGGGCCTGATGGATATACAACTGGACGACATCTGCCATGCCTATGGCAGCTTTGATGTTTTGCAGAATATCAACCTGAGTGTTCCTGACGGACAGATAGTTTGTATTATTGGTCCGTCAGGCTGCGGGAAATCAACGCTGCTGCGGTTTATCGGCGGTCTGGAAAAGCCGCAAAGCGGGCAGGTGCTTCAGGTGGGCGAGTTGCCTGATGCCTGCCTTAATCCGCTGACTTACATTTTTCAGGATTTTGCACTGCTGCCCTGGAGAACGGTTGCGGGAAACGTATCGCTGGTACTTGAAGATCACGGTATTCGTGGTGCAAAAGCGAAAGCGATCATAGACGATGTATTGGCTCGCACCCGGCTGACCGATTTTGCTAAAGCGCTGCCAAAGCAATTGTCCGGGGGTATGAAGCAGCGGGTTGCTATCGCCCGGGCGCTTGCTGTTAACCCGGCTGTATTGCTAATGGACGAACCACTCTCTGCGCTGGATAGCCAAACACGTGAACTCTTAATGGACGACCTTGTGTCGCTTTGGACACGCAAGCCTTTTACCGCTGTGTATGTCACTCACAATCTTGCCGAAGCTGTGCGGTTGGGACATTCCATTGTTGTATTGTCGCGTCGTCCCGGAACCATTCGCGACATTATCCACATTGATAAAGCATTGGATGAACGCGCGTTTGGTGATCCCGATTTAGACGAGTACCAGCGAACACTATGGCAGCTTATGCGTGATGAAGCCCGAGCGGCAGATGCGGAGTTAATCCATGTCTGAGACAGCGAAAGAGGTGTTGTATCGAGGCGGTGGCTTTTCTCCAAAGCCAAGACGATGGGTGGGCTTTGGCGTATTCGTCCTGCTCATTGGTTTAGCAGAGTGGGGCACCCGTACAGGTTGGATTTCTCCGCTAACACTACCAAAACCATCAGACGTTATGAAAACGTTTGGCGAGCTATACAACAGCGGATTGTTGTTTAAACACATCGTCCCTTCTCTTAGCAGGCTGTTTGTCGGGGCATTAATGGGAGTGACCATTGGCGTGTCTGTTGGTGTGCTGATCGGCCTTTTTTCCTATATTCGCGCAGGCTTGGTTCCACTGGTTGCCGCCATATTTCCAATACCAAAAATTGCACTGCTGCCGTTGTTTGTTATCTGGTTTGGCATTGGGGAAGGATCGAAATATGCGCTTATTGCGTTTGGTACCTTCACACCCACCGTTGTTGCTACTTATGGGGCGGTCGATAATGTGGATCGTACGTTGATAAGAATGGGGCAGAGTTTTGGGCTTACCTGGTTTTCAATCGTGCGCAAAATCGTTTTACCCGGCGCCATGCCCGGTATTTTATCCGGGCTTCGCATCAGTCTGGCAATTGCGATCATCTTGTTGGTTGCCGCCGAGATGCTTGGGGCTGAGTACGGTATTGGTGCTTATATTCTTGAAGCCGGCTCGTTGTACGATCTTGAGCGGCTGTTTGCCGGTGTCATTATGCTATCTGTATTGGGTGTGCTGCTAAGCGCAGTGATAGGATTGTTTGAGCGTCGACTTCTTGATTGGCGTGTTTAATCACAGCCGATAAAAAAAGCCGATCATAAACTGATCGGCTTTCATTCTAACTATACAAGCTGAAACGCGCCTATTGGAATGCGTTACAGTTTGAAGCGTAAAACTATTACGAAGGCTTCGGCGCGTAGGCTTTACACCAACCGGCAGCGGCAACTGCAGCGCCTGGGAACAACGGACATCCGCCACTGCTGCTGTCATCGTCACCCTGATAGAGTGCGCAGTTACTGCACAGGTTATCGGCAACGCTGCTTTGTGCAACATATTCCCAATTCTTTGCTGCGGCTGAAGCTTCATCAACCATCGGCGCATCGTCAGCGTGACTTGGCAATGAGCCTATCAATGCACTCACTGGAATAGCGACGGTGCTGGCGCCCATCATGGTCACGAATTGGCGACGTTTTTTGTCGGTCATTTTGGATACTCTCCTGTTAAATACCCTTTGAGAAATAAGGGTTACTGGTCATTATACGACAGCGAAATGGGGCTGGATGTTCCCCTTCCGATTGTTAATTTGGTTAACGGATATAACCAGCTGTGGCTGCAATAACGCAGCCACAAAATTCAGCAGGTGTCACAAATTATCTAACGAAAGCACTTAATGAGAATAATTATCGTTTATATTAATGGCGAGTGATACCACGCTTTCGCTCCTCTGCAGCCAGAGCACTGATCGCGTTTCTGGCAATGGTCACAGCTTTGCGAGTCGACTCCTGGCTTTTAAGTCGTGCCATTTGCTCGCGTTTGGCCACATCGCGGCTCTGCTGTTGCGCGATAGCTGCACGACGCGCAAGATGCGCGGCGGATCGTGCCATTTTTCTTGAACGAACCACTTCCTGTTTAAGCTGCCCAAGCCGTTTACGTTCATCATCCAGCATTCTGTTAACCAGAGCTTGCTGTCGCCTGGCCCTGTCGATTAATGCACTCTGCGCTGCAATAACCGACTCTGCTGCTTTTCTTGCCGCGTCTTCAGACTTCAGCAGAGTGTCTTTCTGTTTGATCAGCATGTGATTGTGCTCGGCGGTGACTTGAGCAGCATCAATCGTTGCATCCATTGTGGCATCGCGCAAATCGTCCAGTTCGGTAATGCTGTTTTCAAGATCAGACACCTGTGCCTGCAACGAGACAGCGCTGGCTTTTGCCGCAATAATGGCATCGTCCAGTGTTTCCGGAACTACGGCTTGTTGAGTTTGGTTGCCAATCGATGCGGCGCGTGCCGTAGTTTGTGTTGAACCGATGTCGGATGCGCTCGCGCTGGGGTGTGCATATTCGCCTGTCAGGTCGTTACCAAAATGCAGCGCTTCACTATCGAGCTCCACAACCTCTGCCTCTTCAATCGAATCGGTTTCGATGCTGGCACTTTTTGCGTCGGCCCGTTGTTTGTCATCCTGAATAAGTTGAGTGTCCAGATCGAGTTCGTCTATCGCGGAATTGGCTTTAGCCTGGCGAAGCTCTTCTTCGGGAGGTAGCTGCAGTTCATTGCTCTGTTGACGAATCTCTGCAAACAGCTGCTCAGATTCAGACAAATCGAGCTTGTCTTCCTGAGCGGGTATTGCAGCATCGCTTATTTGCAGTGTGCTTTCATCGCTTTTACGCAACGTGTCCAGGCCACCTTTACTGTTATCGTTGGCTGCGATGGACCGGCTGAATTTCTCATCCAGCCTTTGTGTTGCATCATGTTTTGATTGTATCGGTACAACCGATTCGATTTCGGTCGGATTGAGCTCGCGTGTATTGAACTGGTCTTCATGCAACGAAATGTGTGTCTCATCAGCCACTTTGACTGTGTCTCTGCTGTTGTCGTCCAGCAGTTCGATTTCTAATTCCGTCTCTTCTGCATTAATGGCGTTGTGCATTGGCTTGGACGTACGAAGATCGTCAATGTCATCTGGATTCAGATGAATGTCAGGCGCACGATCGGCGTCGGCAAACGCCTGTATGGTTTCGTTGTGCCCGGATGCAACATCTTGTTTGTTGTTTGCCTTGACAGCATCTTCGTGATGGTTTGTTGCAGCAGTATCGTTGTTGGCGTTAGGCATGGAACGATCAATCGTTACCTCAGCAGAAGCAGGGCGAACAGTTTCGTGTTTGTGTTCAACGTGTGACGCGTTAGTTTGGTTTGCGTCAATAACGATCGGCGTAGAATCGTTTTTGGCCAGAGCGGGTGAATGCTGTACCGGTTGGATAAACCCGGAATCGGTGTGCGCTTCGGTTTTCCTGCGACCACCAAACAGTTTTCGAAACGGGTAGCTAAGCAGTGCGAATAGCAACAGCGCTAAAAGGATAATGGCCGACACCATCAAGGATTGTGTAAGCAGATCGATACCGCTGGCGGGTTCGCGCCAAAATCGGGTTAGTGGCGACGCAATTACGGCTATAGCGGCTATTGCACCCATCCACCATTGTCTTCGCAAACGTTTTGAATGACTTTTTCTATTGCTGAATAATCCTGCAAGAAACAAATAGGCGATAACGCCTAAACCCAGCATGATTAAGTGGACCTGTAAAATTGTCATACGCACACATCCTTGGAATCTTGTGTCCCAGTTCGAGTGGCAATTGTAAAGCAGCGGTTCTTTTCGGCCTTGCGAAGCAGCGCAAAATTAACCGGAGTTTGTATTGTTGACAACCAAAGTACTGGAAATGAGACGCATCTCACATAAGTTTATCAGCCGACAGATATGTGGCCAAGAAGCTGGTTGACCAGATTACCGGCCAATTAGCCAAACAGGGTGGTTTGAACTTAGAGCTCAGTAATATAACTGAGCGGGTGGTGTGAACGCTTAGGCAGGTACTGCGCTGTTTGCTACCAGTAAATCGTACCGGTTCTGGTAGTAGCGTATGAGCGCCAGATGCTTGCGCAGCACTTCCTGAGAGCAGTTAGCTTTGACAGCCGGAAGGGCTTTGAGCAGATCGTGCAATGTTCTTCGAACGTTGATCAAACTGTTTTTCATCGTTGACTCACTTTACTTTGTGCAGCGGCTTGTGCAGCGGCCTGTACAGCGCCCCCGCGATCGAATGCCGAACTCATTGTTATATAGGTCCTACAACGTAATTTGCCAATGCAAATAGGCTGAATTATCGTTTTTTTTCAATTTCATGCAGTTTATCGCGCATCCGGCGTGTTCCGGCGTGGTTCCGGTGACGGACTGGCAAGCATGGCGATTCTGTAAGGGCTGAATTTGTGGCGCTTTTGGCCGTTACAACAGCAAAGGGCTCTGCCACGAAAACAGAACATAAGGAACACGCCATGCGAATGCCACTGTCGATTCGATCGTCTCTGGTCTTATCTTGCCTGCTGCTGGCCGCAACATCACTGCCTTTACAAGTGTCTGCACAAACCGTCCAGACTGCTGACTACATCTACATTGGTATCGAGGCGGAAGACCACGTTAACAAGCATGAGCGCTGGGTAACTACAACCCCGTCAACACCGACCGAAGAAAACGATCCGGATGGCAATCACTCCGATCAGGCAGGTGGTTCGACTTACCTTGAATTACTACCTGATGTTCGAGTGACACACGACGACACTTTCGGACCGCCACTGGCATACTGGGGGCGAGGCGGGCAAGGGCCTGACGCGGATTATCTCGTCGACTTCCCGGAACCCGGTCGTTACTACGTGCACGTACGTGCGTATTCAACGGGTACTGAAGACAACGGCATGCATGTTGGCCTGAATGGTAACTGGCCGGCTTCGGGTGAGCGAATGCAATTCTGTACCGCCCATCATCGCGCCTGGTGGTGGTCGAGTGCGCAACGCGATTCCGGTGGCAATGGTAGCTGTGGTACGGAAAAAACAATCTGGCTCGATGTACCCAGTGCCGGTGTTCACACCGTCAGCATCAGTGCCCGTGAAGACGGATTTGAAATAGACAAGCTAGCCTTGATGAAGGATTTATCAGGCAACACTCGCGTTTGCGAACCAACAACATTAAGCGGTGTGAATTGTCGCAATGGCAGCATTGAAAGTGCCGATGGATTTGTTGATCTGCGTGTGATTCTTAGCGCTGAAATTCCAGGTGCCGACCCGGAAGTTGAACCTCCTAATCCTGTTGAAGTTGTGCAGGGCGAGAATATCAGCCTGACGGCAAAGATCGAAAATCTGGATGCGTTCGATACCGCAAACGAAATTGTATTAACCCTGTCCCCGGTACCAGGAGACTGGAACATGATTGCCATGGACGATCGTTGCGTTGTAGCGGGAGATGAATTCGAATGTTCGTTGAACAGTCTGCACCCGACGGCTCCAAATGAGTTCGCGCCGTTTGTTTTTACCATGCAGGCAAGACTCGACGGTGACATCCGTATTGACGCATCGCTGCTTAGCGCAGATGTCGACGAGTCGCCGGCCAACGATGTGGCAGCTACCATCGTTCGTGTATTGCCGGGCACAGCGCCGGTTGACCAGGATACTGATATCAGCTTGTCTATGGGTACTGATAAAGGTCAGTACGAAACGGGTGAAACAGTCGCACTGACTATTGAGATAAACAATCAGGGTAACTTTGCAGCTGATAATGTCCAGTTCAACCTGAGCTTACCAGCCGGTGTTAGTTTGAGTACGCAATCTGTTCCTGCAGATTGTAATGGCACTGAACCGGTTGAATGCAACTTCGCCAGAATCGAAGCTGAAGAAAATGAGTCTTTTACACTTGAACTCACAGCGGATGATGATGGTTTGCACACGATCAGTGCCAACATCGGTGCACTGAACGACATCAACTCAACCAACAATCTTGACTCGGATTCGTTCGTTGTTACCGAGCCCGTTGTTGAGACAACTACAGCAGGCGAGGCCGATTCAGCTGGTAGCGCCGATGGTGCACAGACAGCTGGTAACACCGACGGTGCTGCAACAGCAGGTGACACCGATGGTTCAACCAGCGGTGAAACGACTGAAGGTCAAACCGCTGGAAGCACAACTGACGCAGGTACAACTGCGGGTGACAGCGGAACGCAAGGTACCACTGATAGTGGAACAACAAGTGGTTCAGATACCACAGCAGGAGCAGCTGACACGGGTGTAACGAGTGCAGGGGAAACCACATCGCAAACTGCTGGTGATTCAGGTGCTACCCCAACGGAAGACACTAAATCTGCCGCATTGGTTCATTGGGTGTTGTTTGTATTGCTGATGGTGTTCTTAACCCGCCTGTATGGGCGGCATCAACGACAGAGAGTCACCATCGACAAGTAGTGTGCTGTTGTAATCGGGGCGGGCCACCATGGCATCGTTGAGAATAATCATCAACGGTTGCGCCTCGGGTATTTGCAAAACGTCCAGCACCGACTGGACGTTTTTAGCTTCTGGCAGTTCAATCGCATGCGAACTGCCTGACTTTCCTTCCGGTGCGTACTTGACCATCGCACCGCCGAGTTTCACATTGACCCTGGCGGTCATGCGTTGGCAGCCACCGGGGTTTGCGTATCTCCCAGGCCAAGTCGGTCGAGCGTTTCCTGTTTGGGAATGCCTGCCATTGTCCATCCTCGCAACGCGTAGTACTCGGGCAGCATCGTACCAAGCTCAGATACCCGGCCTTTGGCAACACCTGCAGGTGCTGGTGTTTCAAGTAAGCGGGGTGGCAGTTTGTCATCTGCGGCGGTTAACCCCGAACCCAGGTTGAACAATCGCTCCAGATTCCAGATGCGCTCACCGGCTTCAAGCAATCGCTCACTGCTCCAGTGACTTCCGCATGCCACACTGACTTGCTGCTGAAATTCTTCAGTATCCCAGGCAGCAGTAGTGAACAGACATAGTCCTGTTGAGTCGATCATTGCCGTTTTGTCTTGTGATGTTTTGCACGGCCAGGCTTTTCCGTTACCCGTTTGATCGGACATGTCTTCGGCAAAGCAATCGTGCCGCAAGTGACACGCACCACGGTTACTGGTTGCATAGCCAAGCCCCATACCTTGTAATGCGCGCGAGTCGTAACCGGCAAACTCCTGCCCTTTGACCGACATGGACAATTCTGGTCTGCCGAAGTGTTCGCACATGCGTTTTGATCCCATGCCGAGTATCTTTCCAAAGCCCTCATGCTTGCCCGTTTTTTCGGCCATGATGGTCAAAGCTTCCGCATTACCAAAGTTAAGCGCCACACCATCGGTATCGGCACTGGAGATAACGCCGAGTTCAAATAATTCCATAGCCGCAGCGAGTGTCACACCGAATGAAATCGGATCCATGCCGTGTTCGTTCATCATGTAGCCGGCAAAGGTCAAAGCGTCGATATCATCGATGCCAAGCACCGGACCGAACGCAAACGCAGTTTCATATTCCAAACCACCCGATGCATGCCAGTACTGCTGACGATCTTTAATCGAGAAATGATTTTGATCAATGTGAGCAATGCGTCCACAACCGATCGTGCAGCCAAAACACGCTTTATTGGTAATCAGGTTTGTATGATCGTTAGCATTGGGTGTGCTCATGGCCGCAGGGTTAATGTTTTCAGAACCAGGAAAAGTGACGTCCTGAAAGTTGCGGGTTGGCAAACCACCGAATGAATGCATGGTATCTATCATGGCATTGGTGCCGTAGTCGGTCAGGTCTTTACGACCGGCGCTGTCTTCAAGCAATTGGTGCGTGTGTTTCACCACCTTCATAAATGCCTGTGCATCTTCGACTGGTACACCAACTGTTCCGCGTGCGGCAACGGCTTTAAGATTTTTCGAACCCATTACAGCACCAACACCTGATCGGCCAGCAGCGCGGTGCAAATCGTTAACAATGCAGGCGTAGCGAACACCCTGTTCACCGGATACGCCAATAGACGCAACTTTAATCTGCGGATCGCCGTGTTTTTCTTTTATCGCTTCTTCAGTGTGCCAAACGGTAGTACCCCAGTATTCACCGGCATCTTTGATCTCAACATTATCGTCCTGAATTAGCAGGTAGACCGGTGAGCTGGCTTTACCTTCAACGATCAGCAAGTCGTAACCGGCAAACTTTAATTCCGCACCGAATTTTCCACCCGAGTTCGAAGCGGCTATCGCGTTGGTGAGCGGGCCCTTGGTTACGACCGCATAGCGACCACTGGTTGAACACATGGTGCCTGTTAGTGGGCCGGTAGCAAAAATAAGTGCGTTTTCCGGTGATAGTGCATCGACCGCAGGGTCCATGCATTCCATTAAATATTTTGTTCCAAGACCACGGCCACCCAGATAGTCGTTGGCCCACTCCATATTCAGTGGCTCAACCTTGCAGGTGCGCTCGGTCAGATTGACGCGCAGAACTCGTTTGTGCCAGGTCATTGGGCTACTCCGTAAGTAATTGCGTCTGTCGGACAGGCTTCTGCACACTTCGGATCGCCACCGCACAGATCGCACTTGGTGACTTTGCCTGAACGTGTGTTGTAGTTGATGGTGCCGTATGGGCAGGCCATCGTGCACACTTTGCAACCAACGCACAAACTTTCATCAACCACCTTGGTGCCAAGTTCGCTGTTTATGCTAATTGCGTTTGTTGGGCACACCTGCATGCACCAGGCTTCCTCACACTGCGTACAGGTGTAAGGTATCGATCGTTTTCCATGCTCGAATTCGAATACTTTTATGCGCGAAAATGCAGGGGCGAACAGCCCTTCGTGTTCCAGGGAGCAGGCCATCTCGCATTGCAGACAGCTTGTGCAACGATCAGCATCAAGAATGAGTGTTTTTAGGGTCACGGCGGGTAGTTTTTCCGATTGTCGGGTTCAGACGAAAGAGTACCATTTATTTTTTTGACGCTGAACCGGCGGATCGTATAAATCCGCAACCATTAGTTGCCAGAAAGGGTTGAATCGTATGGTTTTGCGCCAATTAAAGACTTAAAGGGCGGCAATTACTGAGTGGGGGAGTCGTTCTCGAGTGTCCGGCGTGAAGACCGAACAGGTGAGAGCCGAAATCGAACAGCGTCTTCGACACCACAGTAGTAACGCGGCAGCGAGCGCACCTTTTGGAACCCGGCGGACGCATAGAACAGCTGTGCTGTGCGGTTGGCAGCACGCACCTCGAGCGACATATCTGCCAGGCCTGCGGTTTGTGCAGCCAGCAGTTGCCATTCGAGTAACTCTCGTCCAATACCACGATGACGAAATGCCCGGTCTACCGCCAACAAGACCAAATGCGCACGCGCGTCACCAAGGCTTGCTACCGAGAAGCCAACGACCTGACCGTTAACCTCCGCAACGTAGGCGTTAGTACTGGCAAGGTTCAGAAAACGTTTGAGACGCGTAGGTGTCCAGGACCACGGCAAACCTTGCTCGATCTCTTTTCTTGACAGCAGGGCAAGCGTGCGGACATCCGCACGCTTAGCCAGTCGTATTGTCGGTTGATCGCTCAGCGGAGCAGACCTTTTGCGGCCATACCTAAAACGTCGTCCCAAATGGAACCGTCTCGGTCACTGTCGAGCAACATGCCAATGAGTCCGCCGGAAGTACCGCGATTGACCTGGCTGGCCGAACCGCCACCGATGACTTTTTTGCTAATGGCTCCCATAACCAGAGAAGCGACAACAGGAAGCATCTTTTTCAAGATGGTGCTGCTTATGCCGGACTGTTCAGAAACCCGTGCGGCTACATCGCGACTGACCTGCTTGTTGCCGAATATGTGTCCGAGAATGCCGTTACCGTCTTCGGTGGTCTCGGGGCGGCTTAGTGTGTTGGGTTGTTCCATGTACTGGGCATGTTTACCGCTGCGCAGCGCATCGAGCAGATCGTCCATCCCTTGCTCGTTGCCGGTGTTGTTTTGCATTCCGCGGGACAAGGCAGGTATCAGGCCTTCCACGGCATTGCGTGTTTGTTGTTCATTCAAACCAAAGTTTCTGGCCACTTCGTCCAGTGCCGGTTTGTTCTCTGCAGATAGCAGCAGATCGAGAATATTCATATGATTTCCTTAACGTTACAGGCTGTGATCCTATCATTACTTTGAGCGCTGACCCAACGCACAAGCTTTGAGTACTTGTACGCGATATCGCCGTTAGTCTGAGAGGCCCGCAGGGGTACTCGGGCTCAGGCAGGGGATTGATCGTCGAGAATGAACGCTTCCCAGTCTTCGAGCACTTCGCGAAAATGTTTCAAGCCGGTTTCGTACAGCTTCGGCAAATCGGAGTCGGTTCCGGTGCTGGCTCCCGTTGCAGCGGCTTCATCAGGCTCGTCGTCGGGGTCTTCAATGGTGCACCTGATAGTGACGCCCTCAGCTGTAATGACTACCGAGTGAGCATTTCCAATGAATTCCCGCGATTCTGCCGATTCATCCTCAATTGCCGTCACATCGTCCATGAGGTCGTGACAGATGTGGTCGCTGCCCTGAACGTCTTCTTCCAGAAAAGCCATTAACAACTTTTCGCTACTAGGTCCGCGTGCTCGAGGGGAGCCGTCGGAGTCAAAAAACATTTTCAGATTTTTAGCCATGATGGTACGTAAGCGGTCTCGCGCTCTTGAACGTATGCCTATCGTACTCAAACTGTTGAAAAATGCCAGCTTTTCATCCGTTTTCTCGTTCAGATGGTACCAAGCCACTGGCCAATCTGCACCTTGAAACCCCGTTGCAGCACCGTTTACATTCGCTGTAGTAGGTGAACTAATAAATTATCGCATCGCACAGTGGCGCGTATCTGATCCAAGCGATACACTGCCGACCGGCCAACAGGTTGAATTTTATTTCAGCAGGCGCTGAATTTCATCCGCCACTGCATGGATTGGCCGGCAGAAATCAATGGTTGAGCAATCTGCACCTGATTGCATGGTCGAATCTGGAAATAAACGCCAATTGTTCGCTTTAGAGTAATTGTTAACGCGGAGTAGTTGTTGTATGAGCGATCTTATCGCCAGTCATGTTGACATGACTTTTACCATGCCATCAGGCGAGCAGGTTCACGCGCTGCAAGACGTGAGCTTCACTTTAAAGGAGGGCGAGCTACTGTCTGTTCTTGGCCCGTCAGGCTGTGGTAAAACCACCTTGCTCAATTTGATTGCCGGTTTTCTGCGCCCGACCGGCGGCAACATCACACTCAACAACAATGAAATCGATGGCCCCGGAGTGGAACGCGGCATGGTATTCCAGCAAGGTGCTCTGTTCGAGTGGTTGACGGTTGCAGAGAACGTCGATTTTGGCCTGCGCATGAAAAAATCTCCCAAAGCCGAAAATAAGCGCAAAGTGGAAGAGTGGCTCGACATTGTTGGTCTGCAGGGCTTTGGCGATACCCCGACCTATCAACTATCAGGCGGAATGCAACAGCGCGTCGCGTTAGCACGTTGTCTGATTAATGATCCTGATGTCATTCTGATGGATGAACCGTTGGGTGCATTGGATGCACTGACCCGCGAAAAAATGCAGTCACTGGTGCTAAAGATCTGGAAGGAAACCGGTAAGACCATCATGATTATTACCCACTCGGTTGAAGAGGCCTTGCTGCTTGGAGAGCGCCTGTTTGTTATGGCGCCAAGACCGGGTCGCTTGCACAAAGAGTACAATTTGCCGTTCGCCGAATGGGGGTTGCAACAAGACTTGCGCGAAGTGAAGAAACACGATGAGTTTGGTCGGGTGCGCGAAGAAATTCTTGGCATGATCTGGAACATGGAAGAAGAGATCATGGGGAAATCGGCATGAGCGATATTTTTGCCAGCCCACGTGGCATCGTTGTTGGTGCGCTGTTTATTATTCTTATATGCACCCTTGTCTGGGCGATTATTTATGGTCGCCGTCTGGCAAAAAATGAAGTAACCGATCTGGTTTTCGGTAACCCGATGAAGGCCATGGGTGGCTGGCACTGGGTCATCTCAGGTGTTGCGACTGTGTTACTGCTCTGGTTGTACTTTTCCTGGGATGCCGCTCGCGCATTTTTTCCAAATGCTGCGAATGAGCTGTGTCAGGTGGCTAAAGTTGATAGCGCTCTTATTCCCATGCGTTCAGCATTTCCTTTCGAGGAACGTCTTTTGCGCGGCACAACCTTGCTAACGCGAGATGCCACTCAACTTCAAATTCTTAGAAAACAAGTTGAAGGGGACAGGTTTACCGACGAGCAAAAAGCGCAAACTCTGCCGTTGGTAGATCGTCTGGTTGATTTGCAGGCCGGACTTGCATCACCGGACAACTTTGCTCCTGAAACAAGCGCTGCTCTGGAAGATATCGCCAAACGTATTGACGCGGCAACAGCTCGCCTGGACGCGGCTGAACTCTCCGAGGAGGAACTGGCAGCGGTTGCCTCGGCAAAAGAAACACAAGCGTCATGGGGTCAGGAAAAGCCTGAAGTGCCGGACGACCCGGTGACAGAACGTGGTGCGATTTTCACAGCCGTTGCCCCCGAGCTGGAGGCCATTTCCAGTGACTTCACCAAAGTGCGAAATACCAGCCCGCAATTCCTTGCTGAGGTTGAGTCGCTGAACGCTGATATCAAAATATTGAGTGACAATGATTCATCACTAAAAGATTTTGGTAAGCAGTTAAATAAAATGCTCAAACGCATTGATGATGGCGCGGTGTTTCCGCCAGGTGCGCTTGATTCGGTTGAGCAATCGTTGACAAAACTGCATGAGACGAGCCTGGAAAAGCAGGGCAGTCTGAAACTGATTGATGCGATTGCCATGCCGGGCGGCAATATTCTCGCCGGTAACACCGCATGCAGTGAACAAGGTTCAGGTCGATGGTTGCCCAAACCATCAGACACCATTGCCACTTTCGCAAAAATGGCGGACCCAAGCATTGGTTTTAAAAATATTCCGTTGTTGTCGATAAAACAAAAACCGTTGGCTGAAATGGTGGGTTTTGTTGTACCCGACTGGATTGCTGATCTGGTTCCGGGCAGTTACCCGCGTCATAAAGCAGATGGCACCGTAGGTGAAAACCTGAAGAGTAAAGTGCTTAATGTAGCAACAGGTAACTTTGCTTCCTGGTCAGTACCTATTCCAACCGGCCATATCTGGGACTCCATCATGCGAGTCGTCACCGGTTTGTTTTTTGGTATTTTGTTTGGCGTGCCTTTAGGGTTATTGATGGGACTGTCACGACTGGCTAAGGGTTTTTTCGATCCGCTGATTGAATTGTATCGACCGGTGCCACCGCTGGCATGGGCGCCTTTAATACTGACCATTTTTGGTATTCAGGACGACGGTAAAATCTTCCTGCTGTTCATGGTGGCGTTCGCGATTATGGTTATTTCGGCCAGAACCGGTGCGACAGGCACCCAACTGTCCAAGATTCATGCTTCGCACTCACTGGGCGCGAGCCGCTGGCAAATTCTTCGCAATGTCATTTTGCCGAACTCGTTACCAGAAATTCTTACTGGCATACGCATCTCAATTGGTGTGTGTTGGGGAACACTGGTTGCGGCCGAGATGCTTGCCGGTACCACCGGTGTGGGTTTTGTCGAAAACGTTGCGCGCAAGCAATCTGACTACGAAATCATCTGGATAACCATCATTATCCTGGGTTTACTGGGCTTGTTGTTTGACGTGATCATGCGCTGGATTATCGACAAGACGATTCCATGGCGCGGTAAAGGCTAGCGGCGACTTGCAGTCTCGTTAGCATCGGCTAACGAGCGCAGCTGTTCGGGTCAATAGCGGTATACTGGTGGAATGAACCTGCAACTTGTGAAGCCCAGTGCGCCTGCTGCTGATTGAAGACGATGCCGAGTTGGTTGCCTACATGCGAACCGATCTTGCCAAAGCCGGTTTTGCAGTGGATGTCGCTGACAACGGAATTGACGGTGAGTTCCTGGGCGATAACGAGCCGTACGATGCGGTAGTGCTCGATCTTGGCTTGCCGCAAAAACCCGGTCTGGATATTTTAAAAGCGTGGCGCAAGCGCGGTAACCGAGTGCCGGTCATTGTGTTAACTGCGCGCGATGCCTGGTATGAAAGAGTCGATGGTTTCAAGGCTGGTGCCGACGACTATCTTGGTAAGCCTTTCCACATTGAAGAACTCAATGCACGCATTCGTGCGTTAATCCATCGCCGCCATGGCAGCACATCAAATAACATAGAAACAAAAACACTCATGCTCGATGAAGATTCGCAGCAGGTCAGTGTTGCCGATAAAGAAACGTATCAACTCACCGGCACGGAGTTTCGATTGTTGCGGTACATGATGCTCAACAGTGGAAAAATTCTGTCGAAGTCACATTTGTCCGATCATGTGTACGATCAGGATTCAGACAGAGACAGTAACCTTATTGAAGTTTACGTTCGCCGGTTGCGCGAAAAAATCGGCAATCAGATGATTCTGACAAAGCGTGGTCAGGGTTATGTTTTTAACGACCCGAGTTAGCGCCCGTGTTAGTGAATGTGCCGCAAACGTCCGGTTTGCGTTCACTTGTCATCAGTGACCAACATTGAATTCGCTCGAACGCAGTTTGCAAATTGGTCTTGTCGTCAGCCTGCTGCTGCTTATGCTGATTTTCTGGTGGACAGGAGCACTGGCCAGTCAGTTGTTGACCAACAGCTTTGTTCACAGTCGGCTTGAATCCGAAGCCGACATTCTTGTCTCAGCTATCGAGTTCCCCGAACTTGGCATCAATAGTCCACGTCTTGGCACACAACGATTGAACCCCGCGTACGACGAGCCGACTTCGGGAAAATACTACGTGGTGCGCTTTAAACCGCTGGGTGAATTCATGTCCCGCTCTGCTTGGGAACAGCAATTGGACATTCCCGAATTAACGCCCGGGCAGAAGCGCAAGCAATCATTGAAAGGGCGGGCGGGCGAACCATTGCTATTGTGGTCAGGCGGCTTTTCGAAACTGGGTCATGAGTTTACGATTTCGGTGGCTGAAGATATATCACCAATACAGGAACGCCTGACGATATTTCAATGGTATTTCGCCGCAATTTCTCTGTTGCTGATGTTTGCACTGTTGGCGGTACAACATTTAATCGTGCGTCATTCTGTACAAAAACTCGAAGTCATTCGCAGTGACATGAATCGGCTCGAACACGGCCGTGCGGTATCGCTTTCTGAAGATGTGCCCAGTGAAGTCCTGCCCTTGGTGCGCGAGTTTAATCGCTTGCTTATGCGGTTCGATCAGCGTTTGCGTCAATCACGTAATTCGGTGGGTAACCTTGCGCATTCGCTTAAGAGTCCTTTGAACCTGTTGTTGCGTAGCAGTGAAGCCTCCGATATGAGCGAACAACAAAGACAGGAATCGGTCGAGCACAACGCTGAACGCATTCGACAATTGATAGAAAGTGAGTTAAAGCGTGCCCGCCTTGCCGGACGGGGTGCAGCTGGACAATTGTTTGATCTGGATGCTGAGCTGCCGTCACTGTGTGGCCTGTTACAGCAAGAGTATTCCGAAAAACAATTTGATGTACGCTGGAGTATCGGGCCGGGTGTCTCATTGGCCTATGATAGACAGGACATGCTTGAACTGATTGGTAACCTACTCGACAACGCGGTGAAGTGGTGCAGGCAGGTCGTGCTGATTAACGTTCATCAGGCCGATGGGGTTTTACTGGAAGTCGAAGACGATGGCCCGGGTTGTTCACCTGATGAATACAGCCGCCTGATTGAACGTGGTGTCAGACTCGATGAATCGGTTGCCGGGCATGGCCTGGGGTTGTCGATTGTTAAGGATATAACCGACACTTATAACGGCACGCTAACGTTCGGTTCTTCATCACGCCTTGATGGTTTGAAGGTGAGTGTATTCTTGCCCGATGAAGCCTGATCATTAAATTGAACATAGGGCGTGTTGAGTTCAGGACGCGTTTGACAAATCAATGACCGGCTTTGCCGAATTCTGCCGAAACAGTACCGCTACTCCGCCAATGGTTTGCACGATAACGGCGCGTGATTTGGAGGAGATTTCGCTCAACAACACTTCACGTGCTTCCCGATCATCGGCCGCCACTTTGATTTTGACCAGCTCGTGATGATCGAGTGCAATCTCAAGCTCCTTGAACACCGCTTCGGTCAATCCGTGTTGACCAACTCGGACCACCGGATTCAGTGCGTGCGCCTGAGCCTTCAGGAAACGGATTTGTTTTTTGTTCAAGTCGGATTTAGCCATGCTGATAATGATCGGTCCTTGCGCGATTCGCGTAAATAAAAATGAATTAGTACCTGACGGTTATGGCAAGGGACCCTTATTGCCCCTACACTTAGGAGTCCCGAAAGGTGTAAGTGTAACCGGCGCAGCCGAAAGTGAGTCGAGGCAAAAGCAAAAGTAGTGACCGATGGCTCAATGAGCACGCAGACGATCTGTACGTAAAACAGGCTGCGGCCGACGGATATCGCTCCAGAGCGGTCTACAAGCTGATTGAACTGGACAAAAAAGATCGGCTGATATCACGCGGCGACCATGTTTTGGAGCTCGGAGCTGCCCCGGGTGGATGGACCCAATATATTGCGGAAAAAGTTGGCGATAGTGGAAAAGTGGTCGCCTCCGACATTCTGGCCATGGATTCAGTCGCAAATGTAACGTTTGTGCACGGCGACTTCACCGACAATGACGTGGCGGAGGCCATTGAGCTGGCACTTGGCGGTAATGGTGCAGACCTTGTTTTATCGGATATGGCGCCCAATATTTCGGGTGTAGCGTCAAGTGATCAGGCGCGCGCAATGGGGCTGGCGGAGCTGGCGCTTGACATGGCGTCCACGGTTTTGAATAAAAATGGTGGATTTGCGGTCAAATTGTTTCAGGGAGAGGGCTTTGATGCCTACATAAAGGATGTGCGCTCACGTTTTAAAACTGTGAAGTTGCGCAAGCCTGCTGCCTCGCGACCGCGCAGCCGTGAGGTGTATGTGGTGGCAAGGAACTTGATATCATAGCCGGGAGTCCGGTATTTCGGTCGATAACGACCGCGTGTAGAGAAACGGGCTGTACACCCGATTCATTGGAGTCAACTTTTGAACGACCTAATTAAAAACGTTCTGCTCTGGGTAGTCATTGCCATCATCCTAATGGCGGTGTTCAACAATCTGGGCAGTCAACGTCAACCGGGCAATACCATCCCGTATTCGGATTTCCTGCACAGCGTTAAAGCGGGTCAGGTTAGCGATGTGCAGTTCGATGGTGTGGAGATTACCGGCCAGCGCGCTGGAGAACGCTTTACCACCTACAGCCCCGAAACCGACAACAGTTCCTTAATCGGCGAGCTCGATCGGGCTAACGTTAACTTTCAGCGATCAGCTCCTGAGAATCCAAGCTTTCTGTTGAACATTTTCATCAGCTGGTTCCCGTTCTTCTTTCTTATCGGGCTGTGGATATTCTTTATGCGCCAGATGCAGGGCGGCAGTGGCGGTCGAGGTGCCATGTCGTTCGGCAAGAGTAAAGCACGGCTGCTGAACGAAGATCAGGTCAAAGTAACCTTTGCCGATGTTGCCGGTGCCGAAGAGGCAAAAGAAGAAACCGGTGAGCTCGTTGAGTTCCTTCGCGACCCTGGGCGATTCCAGAAACTCGGTGGCAAAATACCACGCGGTATTTTAATGGTTGGTCCTCCTGGTACCGGTAAAACCTTGCTTGCGCGTGCCATTGCCGGTGAAGCGAAAGTACCGTTCTTTACCATTTCAGGTTCAGACTTTGTCGAAATGTTTGTTGGTGTTGGTGCGTCGCGTGTTCGCGATATGTTCGAGCAAGCAAAAAAGCATTCGCCGTGCATCATATTCATCGATGAAATCGATGCTGTGGGTCGACACCGTGGTGCCGGTCTGGGTGGTGGACACGACGAACGCGAACAAACGCTGAACCAGCTGCTGGTTGAAATGGATGGTTTCGATGGTAATGACGGTGTCATTGTTATCGCGGCTACCAACCGTCCTGACGTACTCGACCCTGCCTTGTTGCGTCCCGGTCGTTTCGACAGGCAAGTGGTTGTGCCATTGCCTGATGTTCGTGGTCGTGAGCAGATTCTGCGTGTACACATGAAGAAAGTGCCGTTGGCTGATGGTGTTCGAGCTGATCTGCTCGCACGCGGTACGCCTGGTTGCTCTGGTGCCGACCTTGCGAACCTGGTTAATGAGGCCGCATTATTTGCGGCTCGTGAAAACGCCAAGCATGTGGACATGACCCACATGGAAAAAGCCAAAGACAAAATCATTATGGGTGCTGAACGCAAGTCCATGGTGATGAGCGAAAAGGAAAAGCGCAACACGGCTTACCACGAAGCGGGCCACTGTATTGTTGGTTACCAGCTGCCAGAATACGCGCCCGTTTATAAAGTCACAATTATCCCTCGCGGGCGAGCACTTGGTATGGCCTTGTTCCTGCCAGAAGGTGATAAGCACAGTCGCAGCAAGCTTGAATGTGAATCGTGGATATCGGTTGCTTATGGTGGACGAATAGCTGAAGGGCTTATCTTTGGTGAAGAGAACATCACCAATGGTGCGGCCAGTGATATTCAGCAGGCTACCAACATGGCGCGAGATATGGTCACGCAGTGGGGATATTCCGATAAGCTCGGGCCATTGGCCTACAGCGAGCCGGAAGGTGAAGTCTTTTTGGGTCGCAGCTCTGGTGCCACGCAGCAGAAGTTGAACTCGGATGAAACCATCAACGATATTGACGAAGCAATTCGTGCCATTATCGATACCAACTATCAGCGCGCCACCAAGATACTCGAAGACAACATCGATATCCTTCACTCCATGGCAGATGCATTGATGAAATATGAAACGATCGACCGTGGTCAAATTGATCGCTTGATGCGTCGCGAAGAAGTCGGTGAACCTGCAGACTGGGGTGGAGACAACGCGACTGGCGGTGGCACCATGTCAGGCGGCTCAGCGGTAAGTGACGATGCTGAATCCAGTGGCGATGAGGAAGATGACGATACCATTGACGATGGTGCGCCAAGTTTGCACTAGCAGGCATATAGTGTCGCCTTACTGAACACAGATTAGCCGCAAATATTGCGGCTTTTTTGTGTCTGTCCCTATGGTCTTGAATGGTCGCCAATCACGGGTGGTGTGGCGCTATCTGATTTAATACCTCAAACTGGTCAGGCGCAGCCGCGGGATACTTGCACAAGCGCTCATGTTATTCATTTTGTAAATCATCGTTTAACACTGTAAATCCTGCCTTTCTTGTCATCCAAAGTCAGCGTCGGCATGAGCATAATGTTCGCAGGCGTCTATAGTTTGTTTTAACCACTAAATTTTGGCCGTGCTCGTACATGCAACCTGGGACATTTCAGTGCGGTACTCGCAAGTTATCAATGCAGCGAGCGCAGATCATGGGAATTCTGAACGTCACCCCGGATTCGTTTTCCGATGGTGGGCAATTTCTTGATCTCGATGCGGCGCTCGTACAAACCGAAGCCATGCTCAAGGCTGGTGCGACCATCATCGATGTGGGCGGGGAGTCGACACGACCAGGTGCGGACGAGGTCACAGTTCAGCGGGAATTAGACCGGGTTATACCCGTAATAGGCAATATCGTGAGTCGGTTCGACACGATAGTATCGATCGATACCAGCAAAGCTGAGGTTATGACGGCCGCGGCTGAGGCTGGAGCAGGCATTTTGAACGATGTGCGCGCATTACAGGGGCCGGGCGCGCTTGAGGCAGCTGCCAGCACCGGGTTGCCGGTTTGTCTGATGCATATGCTCGGAGCGCCCCGAACCATGCAAAAAGCACCTGAATACACGAATGTTGTTAACGAGGTGGCCGAATTTCTTAAAGGAAGAGTCGATGCGTGCCGCTCTGCTGGTATAGCTGAGAATCAAGTACTTATCGATCCGGGCTTCGGATTCGGCAAAACATTGTCGCATAACGTCGAATTGCTGAGAAATATAGGCAAACTGGTCGATATAGCTCCTGTGCTGATCGGTTTGTCGCGCAAGAGCATGATTGCCGGAATGCTTGGCAACGAGGAAACCGACCGGGTAACCGGTAGTGTCGTTGCCGCAGTGGAATGTGTTCGCCGGGGTGCCAGCATCGTCAGGGTCCACGATGTTGATGAAACTGCCCAGGCTTTAAGGGTAATAAACGCCGTGGAATTCGGCTTGGATGACGTGGCTCTCGCCACTAAATGATGACTGCAAACATGTCTAGAAAATATTTTGGTACCGATGGAATTCGAGGTCGCGTTGGGCAATTCCCGATGACGGCTGAAACTGTGTTGAAGCTCGGTTGGGCCGCCGGAAAAGTGCTGGCGTCCAAAGGCAACCGGGAAGTGCTGATCGGTAAAGATACGCGCGTATCGGGTTACCTTTTCGAATCAGCTCTCGAAGCCGGTCTGGCTTCCGCCGGTATTAACAGCGGCATGCTCGGTCCAATGCCGACACCGGCAATTGCCTACCTGACGAGTACGTTTCGCGCAGCGGCCGGCATTGTCATCAGCGCATCTCATAACCCGTACTACGACAACGGACTCAAATTTTTCTCGGCCGAAGGCTCCAAACTGCCTGATGAAATCGAGCTTGAAATTGAAGCGATGATGGAGCAGGACATGACCACCGTCGACTCAGCCGATCTTGGTCGTGCGGTTCGCATCAATGATGCAGCGGGTCGTTATATTGAATTTTGTAAAAGTACGTTTCCTTCGGGTCTGAAACTCACCGGTATGAAAATCGTTGTCGATGCGGCAAACGGTGCTGGTTATGACATTGCTCGTCGGGTATTCGATGAACTTGGTGCAGATGTAATTTCTGTTGGTGCAGAACCAAACGGTTTGAACATCAACAAAGATTGCGGTGCCACAGCACCGGATAATTTACGCGCTCATGTGCTCCTGGAACGTGCAGATGTGGGTATTGCGCTCGATGGTGACGGCGATCGTCTGATCATGGTCGATCATCGTGGTGAAATTGTAGATGGTGATGAAATCCTTTTCGTCCTTGCCAAAGCACGACACGCGGAAGGCAATATGACAGGTGGCGTTGCCGGAACGCTTATGACCAACCTTGGTCTAGAGCATGCTTTGGCTGAAATGAACATTCCGTTTAAGCGCGCAGGTGTTGGTGACCGTTTCGTTATGGAGTTGTTGAAAGAAAACGACTGGCAACTGGGTGGAGAAAACTCGGGTCATATAATTTGTCTCGATCGTGTCACCACGGGTGATGCCATCGTTGCAGCGCTTGAAGTGTTATCGGTTTTGCGTAACACCGGCGAACCTTTGTCGAAACTGCGTGCCGATATGAAGCTTTATCCGCAAGTGCTGAAAAACGTACCGCTAACCAAAAAAGTCGACTTCAGTGATAACACTGCTATCAACAATGCGGTAAAAAAAGCCGAAGAGTCGCTGGGTGACAGTGGCCGGATTCTGCTTCGCCCATCTGGAACCGAGCCACTGGTGCGAGTTATGGTTGAAGGGCAGGTTGCCAATGATGTTGAGCGCATCTGTGATCAGGTCGCGAAGACGGTTGGCGATGAGCTTGGCTAATTTCTAAGCCACATTCTGGTTTTGAAATATATCGAGAAGTTGACGGTTAGCAAACCTGATCACATTTTTGCGAAAGGCTCCTGAGGGGGCCTTTTTCATTTGTAAACTAAAGGGAATTGATTGCATGGTGAGTAAGCCATTACTGGTCGCGCTGGTTTTGGCAGTGCTTTTTGCCGGCTGGACCTGGCTTTCCAATCCGCTTAGGCAATTTAGTACCGAGGCTTACTGGCGTGATGCCACATTGTCAGATGTTGAATTGGTCCCGCAAGAAGCCCTTGAACCGGGCAACAAAAATGGGCCGGTTTTAATGTGGGCCGCAGCAGTAACCAAAAACCCGGACATAATCGCAGCACTCGTCAAAAGGGGGGCTGATGTCAATGCGGCAGATTTCCGCGCCACTTCTTCGCATGGCAAGATTCATAGCGACGAGCGCATACAAGCGACCGCGTTAAGTGCTGCTGCATTCAAATCAACAACGCCGGAAATTATTGAAGAGCTTTTTAGGCAGGGGGCTAAGCTTGATACTCGTCATAGCTACGGCCGTACAGCTTTGATGATTGCTGCGAGCAGCAATCGAGACGAGAGAATTACTGCTGTATTGCTCGAGCTGGGTGCCGATCCGCTGTTGGTAAGTGACCGAGGGAAAACTGCTCTGGATATTGCGATGGAATCGAACAACAAAGCTGTGGTGAACGTACTCCAACAGCGACTGGCGGAAATGAGTCCGCAGTAGCTGCCAGAGTTGGCGAAAAGCTTAGTTTGCACAAACCAGATCTTGTTTCCGAATGTTTGGTTACCAAACAATTGCGTCCCCGCGCTGGACTAATCACATCAATATCAGGTAGTCTTAGCGGTTTTGGTCGGCGAGCATTCTTGCGTGAGCGCACGGAATAAATTGGTTGCGGGAAACTGGAAGTTAAATGGTTCCAGAAATTCGGTTGTGGCTTTGTCCAAAGGCGTTGCAGCCGGTGCCGCAGGGTTGTCCTGTGAGGTACTTGTCTGTCCCGGATTTGCGCATCTTGCTGATGTAGAGCAGGCCCTGGCAGGTTCAAGCGTGATATTGGGCGCGCAGAACTGCAGTGTTGCTGACTCAGGCGCTTTTACAGGTGAGGTTGCTGCGCCAATGATCAGTGAATTCGGCGCGAAGTACGTCATTGTTGGTCACTCTGAACGCCGGGCCATTTTTGGTGAGGCGAGTAGCTATGTTGCCGAGAAGGCAAAAGCTGTGCAGCAGGCCAATATGCAGCCTATAGTTTGCGTGGGCGAAACTCTGGATGAGCGGGATTCGGGCAAGCTTGAGCAAGTGCTTTACGAACAGCTTGGCGCGGTTGTCGACCTGTTGGGAATCGACGCTATTGCCCATACCGTTATTGCTTATGAGCCGGTTTGGGCTATTGGCACCGGGCGATCAGCGACCAGTGCTCAGGCTCAGGAAGTTCATGCACTGATTCGCGGTAAGCTTGCTGCTGATAATGCGGACGTAGCGAATAAGGTGCGTATTCTGTACGGCGGCAGTGTAAAGCCGGACAATGCGAAGGAGCTGTTTTCGCAGCCGGATATTGATGGCGGCCTGATTGGTGGAGCAGCACTTGATGCTGAATCTTTTCTGGCCATTTGTAAGGCGGCTGCCTGAATCGTTGCAGACGGGAATCGTTTTCCGTCTGAACAACTTAATAAATTGTAGAGAGTAGACATGCAGTCTTTGGCTTTGGTTTTACATGTGGCGCTGGCAATCGGTGTGATTGTGTTGGTGCTCCTCCAGCACGGCAAGGGTGCCGAAGCAGGCGCAGCGTTTGGCAGTGGTGCGTCATCGACCGTATTCGGTGCGCGCGGTTCAGCCTCATTTCTAACCCGAGTAACTACGGTACTCGCCGGTCTGTTCTTTTTAACTAGCCTTACGCTCTTTTATCTTGCGGCACATCGTGAAGGCGGTATTGCCAGCGTAACCTCGTTGCCATCGTTGCAGGAGGATTCGGTAACCGCTCCGGCGGGTGAGTCCGATTTGCCTGCGATAACCCCGGAAGGTAATGATATTCCCGCAGCACCGGGCTCTGAAAGCGACTTACCCAGCGCACCAGCGCCGAAGTCAGAATAACCGGCTCATCTTCTCCAGCATGAGTCCGAGTAATATCCACGCCGATGTGGTGGAATTGGTAGACACGCTATCTTGAGGGGGTAGTTCTTAACGGAGTCCCGGTTCGAGTCCGGGCATCGGCACCACACAATTTGGTCTATAACCATGGCAGTGGCGAAGTTCTTGCCATGGTTTTACCAGCGCCAGTACGTTTCTTTTTCAACACAGCTGTTTTTCCAAGCGGTCGTCTGCGCGATTATGTCGTGTGCCTGCGTTGATTGAGACGCTTCGCTATCGCGAAATCGTATAAAAAGACTTCGTGAATTTGCAGCAAAAAGCGCACTTATCTGCGATAATTGGGGGTTGGGTGCGGCTCCGGAGACAACCTACGTGCTAGCTAACTATTTTCCAGTGCTTTTGTTCATTTTGATCGGCCTTGCGGTCGGCGTGGTGCTACTTAACGCCGGTCGATTAATCGGACCGTCTAATCCCGATGCGCAAAAAAATTCGCCATACGAATGCGGGTTCGAGGCATTCGAGGATGCGCGTATGAAATTCGATGTGCGCTACTACCTCGTTGCCATACTGTTCATTATCTTCGATTTGGAAATCGCCTTTCTGGTGCCCTGGGCCGTTGTGCTCGACAGCATCTCGGGCGCAGCGTTTGCAGCTATGGCGCTTTTCCTGTTCATCCTGGTTATCGGTTTCATTTACGAGTGGAAAAAAGGGGCACTTGAGTGGGAATAGAAGGCGTACTCGAAGAGGGCTTTGTCACCACTTCTGCCGACAAGCTGATCAACTGGGCGAGAACCGGTTCCATGTGGCCGATGACGTTTGGCCTTGCTTGCTGTGCTGTAGAAATGATGCACGCCGGTGCTGCCCGATACGATCTTGACCGTTTTGGCGTAATTTTCCGTCCTAGCCCAAGGCAATCTGACGTCATGATTGTGGCCGGCACACTGGTAAATAAAATGGCACCGGCACTGCGTAAAGTGTACGACCAGATGCCAGATCCCAAATGGGTTATATCCATGGGCTCGTGTGCCAACGGCGGGGGCTATTACCACTACTCTTATGCGGTGGTCAGGGGGTGCGACCGAATCGTACCTGTCGATGTTTATGTTCCGGGTTGCCCTCCAACGGCAGAGGCACTGTTGTACGGCATCATGCAACTGCAGAATAAAATTCGAAACACCAACACAATTGCACGCTAAATCGGGCTCGTTCTAACTGATGAATTTGCTTACTTCAAACAGCCGCAAAACAGATAAGAGGAATTCGGCATGAGTGCCAGAGCCGAGCAGATGTGCGCAAAGCTGTTAGCGCTTTTTCCTGACAACGATAGTATTCATGTCGACATCGACCTTGTCAGCATGAACGTTGCCGCTACTGACTTAATCGAGGTAGCAACCCAGCTTCGTGACAATCCTGATTTGGCTTTCGCGCAACTCTCCGATTTGTGTGGTGTTGATTACGCCACTTATGGCCAGAGCGAGTGGTCAACAGAAACCGATTCAAATGCAAGCTTTAGTCGAGCAGTCGATGCATCGTCAGTTGGCACATTAACGTTTAACACTGGCATAGAATTACCCGAGCTCAGTCATGCACGCTTCGCCGCTGTGTCGCACTTGTTATCGCTTGACCACAACGTGCGTTTAAGAGTGATTTGCATGGCACCAGATGATGAGCTTCCAATGGTGCCTTCGGTCACCTCTATCTGGTCGGGCGCCGATTGGTTCGAGCGCGAAGCCTTCGATATGTTCGGAATATTGTTTGAAGGCCATAACGACTTGCGTCGTTTGCTAACCGACTATGGATTTACAGGACACCCGTTCCGAAAAGACTTCCCGTTAATCGGTAATGTTGAAATGCGTTACGACCCGCTGAAAAAACGGGTTGTTTACGAGCCTGTCAGCATTGAACCGCGCGTGTTGGTTCCGCGTGTTATCCGTGAAGACAGTCGTTACGAGAGTGGGGAAGTACCTGCCGAGGAAGACGCCAACAATGCCTGAGATTCGTAACTACACGCTAAACTTCGGTCCGCAGCATCCGGCAGCGCATGGCGTGCTTCGCCTGGTGCTTGAAATGGACGGCGAGGTAGTAGAACGCGCAGACCCGCACGTGGGGCTGTTGCATCGCGGTACTGAAAAACTAGCCGAGAGCAAACCATATAACCAGAGCATTGGGTATATGGACCGACTCGATTACGTTTCCATGATGTGTAACGAACATGGCTACGTTATGGCGATTGAAAAGCTGCTCGGTGTGGAAGTCCCTGAACGAGCACAATACATTCGTGTCATGTTCGATGAGATCACTCGTATCCTGAATCACCTCATGTGGCTCGGTGCGCACGGGCTCGATGTCGGTGCCATGTCAATGTTTCTGTATTGCTTCCGAGAACGCGAAGATTTAATGGACTGCTATGAAGCTGTGTCAGGTGCACGCTTGCATGCAACCTATTACCGACCTGGCGGTGTTGCACGCGATTTACCTGACCACATGCCGCAATACGAAGCTTCAAAATGGCGCAGCGTTTCAAATGCAGAAAAAATGAACAAAGCCCGTGATGGGTCCATGCTCGATTTTCTCGAAGACTTCACCAACCGTTTTCCAGGCTATGTAGACGAGTACGAAACACTGCTCACTGACAACCGTATCTGGAAACAACGCACAGTGGGTATCGGTGTGGTCAGTCCTGAACGCGCCTTGCAACTGGGCTTCACCGGGCCCATGCTGCGCGGCTCAGGAATCGAATGGGATTTACGTAAAAAACAACCCTATGAAGTGTATGACCGCGTCGACTTCGATATTCCGGTTGGTACCAATGGCGATAGCTACGATCGATACCTGTGCCGAGTGGAAGAAATGCGCCAGTCGAATCGTATTGTCAAGCAATGCATTGAATGGCTACGCCACAACCAAGGGCCGGTGATAACCGAAGATCACAAGATTGCGCCGCCACGTCGGGCTGAAATGAAAGGTGATATGGAAGCGCTGATTCACCACTTCAAATTATTTACCGAGGGTTTTTGCCTGCCGGCGGGTGAAGCTTATGCCGCTGTTGAGCACCCTAAGGGTGAGTTTGGTTGTTACCTCATTTCCGATGGCGCTAATAAGCCATACCGATTAAAGGTTCGTGCACCTGGTTTTGCACATTTAGCCTCACTCGATGAAATGGCTCGAGGGCACATGCTCTCTGACGTGGTCGCGATTATCGGTACTCAGGATATCGTGTTTGGTGAGATAGACCGATGAACCAGCAACTTACAAACAACACTAAAAAACAAGCCATCCGTCGCAACGGAGGATTAATCGTATGAGTTCATTACCCTCAGACGTATCCTTACCAGACCCGGCTTCTGTACTGAGCCAGCATTCCATTGATGAAATCAATGAAGCAATGGCTTTGTTTCCTGATAATCAGAAACAAAGTGCGGTACTGGCAGGCTTGCACGTAGCACAGCACCAGAACAAGGGTTATTTAACTACCGAACTTATGGATGCGGTTGCAGCCATGCTCGATATGCCGCCTATCGCAGTTTATGAAGTGGCCAGTTTTTATTCCATGTATGAAACTGAGCCCGTTGGACGACATAACGTTGCCATTTGTACCAATATCAGTTGCATGTTGATGGGATCCGATTCCATCGTTGAGCACGTTGAGAAAAAGTGCGGCATCAAACTCGGGGAAAGCACTCCCGATGGTCGAATTTATCTGAAAGTTGAAGAAGAATGCCTGGCAGCTTGTGCCGGTGGGCCGATGATGCAAGTCGATCATAAATACTATACGAATCTTACGCCTGAAAAAGTCGATGAGATTCTGGATGCACTGGACTAGGGGCGATAAAGCATGAGTGTTCCTCCACAAAATCAGGTGTGCTACACCACCTTGCAGTTCGACGAACCGTGGACATACGAGAACTACCTGAAAACAGGTGGCTTTAAAGCACTACAAAAAATCATTGATGAAAAGCTCTCACCAGATGACGTTGTAGAGATCGTCAAAGAGTCTGGCCTGCGTGGACGAGGTGGTGCAGGCTTTCCAACTGGTTTGAAATGGAGTTTTATGCCTAAGGAAAGTGCGCAAAGTTATTTCGTGGTTAACTCCGATGAATCCGAGCCGGGCACCTGTAAAGATCGCGACCTGATTCGCTTTAATCCGTTTGCATTGGTCGAAGGAATGGTCATTGGTTGTTATGCCATACGCGCAAGCGTTGGTTACAACTACATGCGCGGCGAATTCATGGATGAAGTCTATCAACGCTTTCAATACGCGTTGAAAAAATCCTACGAAGAAGGGTGGGTTGGCAAAGACATTAAAGGTAGTGGTATTAACATTGAAGTCATCGGTACGCTTGGTGCCGGCGCTTACATTTGCGGTGAAGAAACCGCCTTGCTCGAATCACTTGAAGGCAAGAAAGGCCAGCCTCGTTTCAAGCCACCGTTTCCTGCAGGCTACGGTTTGTACGGCAAGCCAACCACCATCAACAACACTGAATCGGTTGCCTCGGTTCCGGCGATTCTTCGCAACGGACCAAAATGGTTTGCCGACATGGGTATTGAAAAAGCTGGCGGGCAAAAATGTTTTTCAGTTTCGGGTCATGTTGCAAAGCCTGGCAACTTTGAAATTAATCTCGGTACACCATTTAGTGATCTTCTTGACCTGTGTGGTGGCATGAAAGACGGCATTGCCCTAAAGGCCGTTATACCCGGTGGCTCTTCAGTACCGGTGGTGCCAGGTGATCAAATGATGCAAACCAACATGGATTACGATTCCATTGGTCAGGTTGGTTCCATGCTGGGTTCCGGTGCCGTTATCGTTATGAATGAGACCACTGACATGGTGCAGGCGCTACGTCGCTTGTCGCGATTCTATTTCTCGGAATCTTGCGGACAATGTACGCCGTGTCGCGAAGGCACAGGTTGGTTGTATCGCATGCTCACTCGTATTGTTGAAGGCAAAGGTCAGCCTGAGGATATTGCGAAGTTGGAAGATGTTGCCGGGAAAATTGCTGGCAGAACCATTTGTGCACTTGGTGATGCTGCCGCCATGCCGGTACAGAGTTTTGTTAAACACTACCGACACGAATTCGAATACTACATAGAGCACAAGCGAAGCCTGGTTGGTGAAAAGCTTGGCGCTGTAGCTTAAGACTTATAGACACTATGAGCGACGACGAAATTCAGATAACCGTAGATGGTCAGCCGCTAACTGCAAAGCGTGGCCAGATGCTGATTGAAGTCACCGATGCCGCTGGCGTTGATGTGCCGCGCTTCTGTTACCACAAGAAGTTGTCGGTAGCTGCCAACTGCCGTATGTGTCTGGTTGAAGTTGAAAAAGCACCGAAACCTCTACCAGCTTGTGCAACCCCCGTCATGCCCGACATGGTTGTCAAAACCAAATCAAAACTTGCGCGTGAAGCCCAGCAGGGCACGATGGAGTTTTTGCTGATCAATCATCCACTTGACTGCCCTATATGCGATCAGGGTGGTGAGTGTGAATTGCAGGATGTTGCCATGGGTTACGGTGGCAGTGCTTCGCAATACACCGAAGGCAAGCGTGTGGTCATGGACAAATATATCGGGCCACTGATCGCAACCGAAATGACGCGTTGCATTCATTGCACACGTTGCGTGCGTTTTGGCGAAGAGATTGCCGGTATTCGCGAGCTTGGTGCAACCGGTCGCGGTGAGCAGGTTCGCATTGGCACCTACATTGAAAAGTCGGTTGTATCTGAAGTGTCGGGTAACGTGATCGATATATGTCCGGTTGGTGCGTTAACAGCGCGTCCTTCACGATACACCGCCCGATCATGGGAATTGAATCAACAACCTGGTATCGCACCACACGATAGTGTTGGTTCCAATATTTTTGTGCACATCGACGGCAATAAAGTTAACCGCGTTATTCCGCGGGACAATGAAGCCGTAAATGAAGTCTGGATTTCAGACCGCGATCGATTCAGCTATCAAGGGCTCACCAGCAGTGATCGTGTTACTGCACCCATGGTGAGAGTAGGTGACGAACTGGTTGAAACCGACTGGTCAAACGCGTTAGAAAAAGCCACAGAGATTTTAAAATCAGGTGGTAAAGATCTTGGTGTGCTGGCGTCGCCATCACTACCGGTTGAAGAGTTATTCATTACTCAGAAGCTGGCGCGTGCTTTAGGCACAAACAATATCGACCACCGTCTTGGTCAAACTGATTTCAGTGCGCAGGATGCCAGCCCGGTTATGCCTTGGCTGGGTATGCAATTGTCTGATCTGGAAACGCTCGATGCCGCTTTGCTTATAGGGTCGAACATTCGTAAAGACCAGCCAATTGCTGCACTTCGTTTACGAAAGTCGGCACTCAAAGGTGCAAAGATCAGCTTTATCAACCCTAAAACCTTTCCATTGCATTTTGATGCTCAGGAACTTATTGCTGCACGCTATGACCATCTGGTTAACGAAGTGGCGTGTGTTGCATCTGCCGCAGGTGCCGATCTGTCCGGGCTCGATAAAGCACCAACGTTCAGTGTCACGGAACAGCATCAACGCATTGCTGATGCATTGAAAGAAGGTGAGCGAGCGGCAGTTATGCTGGGCAACATCGCAGTGCAACATCCAGCGTATGCGCAGTTGCAATTTTTAGCGGGCAGACTGTGCAAGGCCACAGGCGCAACATTGTCCATGCTACCCGAGCGAGCAAACACCGCGGGTGCCTGGTTAACCGGTGTAGTGCCGCATCGACTGGCTGGCGGTAAAGAGGCGTCAAAAGTCGGGCTTAATGCTCGTGAAATGCTGTCAAAATCGCTTAAGCAGTACTTGTTGGTTGGCGTTGAGCCAGAATTTGATGCAGCCAACCCGTCCGCTGCGGTTAAAGCACTTGCCGGTGCCGAAGGCATTGTCAGTGTCAGTGCTTTTCTTAGCGATGCCATCCGTGCGCATGCCGATGTTGTGTTGCCAATGGCGACTTTTCCGGAAAGCTACGGAACCTATGTCAATGCAACAGGTAATTGGCAAACCGCCAAAGGGGCGAGCATGGCTCCGGGCGATGCACGACCGGTCTGGAAAATCATGCGAGTACTCGCCGATGCACAGGAGCTTGCCGGCTTTAACTACGAAAGCCCTGAGGCATTGACCAAAGAAGCGCAGCAACAGTGCACGTCAATTGAATTAAATAACCTGACTGATATCAAGAGTGTCACTTATTCAGCACACATGAATGATGCCCTGGTTCGAGCAGGTGAAATACCGATTTACGCAACCGACCCACTGGTTCGACGCTCCCAGCCTTTACAAAAATCTGCCGATGGCAAGCAGGCGTTCGCATCTATGTCGGCTGATGAAATGACCAAACTGGGTGTAGTCGATGGCGACATGGTTAAAGTGAAGCAGGGTGGCGGTAGCGCGGAACTGGCAGCACGTACCGATGATGGTGTTCCGGCTGGCTGTGTCTGGGTTCCGGCAGGCTTACCGCAAACGCAGCATCTGGGTGATGTGTTCGATGCGATCGAGGTGCACAAAGCATGATTGATGCAATCCTTCACACCATTTGGACGGTCACCAAGATCGTTTTTATTCTGTTGCCTCTGATTATCAGTGTGGCTTATCTGACACTGGCTGAAAGAAAAGTCATTGGTTCCATGCAAGTGCGGGTTGGGCCGAACCGAGTCGGTTGGAAAGGGCTGGGTCAGCCGTTTGCCGATATGTTCAAACTGATGACCAAAGAAATCATCATTCCAACCAACTCATCGCGCTTTCTGTTTTTAACTGCACCCATTTTATCTTTAGCACCGGCCCTGGCGGCCTGGGCTGTCATCCCGTTCTCCGATGGTTGGGTTCTGGCTGATGTGAATGCCGGTCTGCTTTATATTCTTGCAATGACGTCGCTTGGTGTTTACGGCGTGATCATCGCTGGCTGGGCGTCAAACTCCAAGTATGCTTTTTTGGGTGCCATGCGTTCGGCTGCGCAAATTGTTGCCTACGAAATTGCCATGGGTTTTGCTCTCATTGGTGTACTGATGGTGGCAGGCAGCTTGAACCTGGGTGATATTGTTCGCGCCCAATCCGGTGGTTTCTTCAGTTGGTTCCTGATACCGCTATTGCCGCTTGCTGTTGTTTACTTTATCTCAGGTGTTGCCGAAACCAACCGCGCGCCTTTCGACGTAGCTGAGGGCGAATCGGAAATTGTCGCCGGTTTCCACGTTGATTATTCGGGTATGGCGTTCGCTGTTTTCTTTCTTGCCGAATACGCCAATATGATCATGATTGCTGCGCTAACGGCCATCATGTTTCTGGGCGGTTGGTTATCACCGATCGATGGCTTTGGTGACGGCATACACTGGTTTCTGATCAAGACAGCTTTTTGTTTGTTCTTGTTTTTATGGTTTCGCGCAACATTTCCGCGCTACCGATACGATCAGATCATGCGTCTTGGCTGGAAAGTATTTATTCCAGTAACCATCGTCTGGATTGCGGTGGTGGGTTTCGCCGTGTATTTCGAGATTGGACCCTGGTTCCAGATCCGCGCTAACGGGATGTCAACATGACCGGTTCTATAAAAGATTACGTTAAAACGTTTGCGCTTTGGGAATTGCTGAAAGGCATGCGCTTAACGGGTAAATATTTCATCTCCAAGGGCATCACTATTCAGTACCCGGAGGAGAAGACACCGCAATCTGCACGCTTTCGTGGTTTGCACGCACTGCGTCGTTATCCAAACGGAGAAGAGCGCTGCATAGCCTGCAAGTTGTGTGAAGCCGTGTGTCCGGCATTGGCCATTACCATTGAATCTGAACAACGTGCTGACAACACTCGACGCACAACACGCTACGACATCGATTTGTTCAAGTGTATCTTTTGTGGCTTTTGTGAAGAGGCTTGCCCGGTCGATTCCATAGTGGAAACGCGCATTTTTGAATACCACTTTGAAAATCGTGGTGAACAGATCATGACCAAAGACAAACTGCTCGCCATTGGCGATCGGTATGAAGACCAGATAGCGGCTGATCGATCCGCTGACGCTGCATTTCGTTAGGGGGCTGGCCGTGAGTTTTGAACTGTTCGTGTTTTATGTGTTCGCCGCCATATTGGTGTTTGCTGCGTCACGCGTTATTACGGTACGCAACCCGGTGTTTGCGGCCATGTTTCTGGTACTCACGTTCTTTACGTGTGCAGGCATTTGGATGCTGCTTGAAGCCGAATTTTTGGCTATCACACTGGTGCTGGTGTACGTCGGCGCGGTTATGGTGTTATTCCTCTTTGTGGTCATGATGCTCGACATTAATGTGGAGCCAATGCGCGAAGGGTTCGTCAGCTATTTACCGGTAGGATTGCTGGTTGGAGCGATCATGCTGGTTGAAATGGTCTTTCTGTTAACGCAGCGTTATTTCAAGAACGAAAATTATCCGGCACCGGAGCGCGCTGGGGCTGAAGTGAGTAATACACAAGAGCTCGGTCGCTTGCTCTACAGCGAGTATCTGTTCCAGTTCGAGATTGCCGCGATTATCTTGCTGGTCGCCATTGTTGCTGCTATTGCACTAACCATGCGTCGTCGCCCGGATACCAAATACCAAACACCATCAGAGCAAATTGGTGTGACCAAGTCGGAGCGTTTGCGAGTCGTGCAGATGCCTTCTGAAAAGCGCTAGAGGACGGAAAATTACGCACATGATTTCACTGTCTCATTACTTAACGCTAGGTGCACTGCTGTTTTGCCTGAGTGTGGTTGGCATTTTTCTTAATCGAAAAAACGTCATTATCCTGTTGATGTCCATCGAGCTTATGCTGTTGGCCGTTAACCTGAATTTTGTCGCCTTCTCTCACTTTCTTGGCGATGGTGCGGGGCAGATCTTTGTCTTTTTTATACTCACCGTAGCCGCCGCTGAAGCGGCTATCGGTTTGGCGATACTGGTTGTGCTGTTTAGAAACAGGCAAACCATCAATGTTGCCGATCTTGACGAGCTGAAGGGGTAGAACATGAAATTTCTCTATACCCTGATTCCACTGGCGCCGTTATTTGCGGCCATTGCTGCCGGCTTTTTTGGCAAGCGCCTTGGTCGAGTGAATTCGCACCGTGTCACCATTGCCGGTGTGGCGATATCGTTTCTGTTGTCGGTTGTCGCGTTTTTTAAAGTGGTCATGGGTGATACACCCGTGTTCAACGAAACCATTTACACGTGGATGATCAGTGGCGGCATTCACTTCGAAATCGGATTTCTGGTCGATAATCTGACGGTATTAATGATGCTGGTGGTGACCTTCGTATCTTTGATGGTACACATCTATACCATCGGTTATATGGACGAAGACCCGGGGTATCAGCGTTTCTTCAGCTACATATCGCTGTTTACGTTTTCGATGCTCATGCTGGTTATGTCGAACAACTTCCTGCAACTGTTCTTCGGTTGGGAAGCAGTAGGCCTGGTGTCTTACTTGCTGATCGGTTTCTGGTACAAAAAAGAGACGGCAATTTTTGCCAACATGAAAGCGTTCCTGGTTAACCGCGTTGGAGACTTTGGTTTCCTTCTTGGTATTGCCGGCATTGTTTATTACACCAACAGTCTTTCTTATGTGGATGCGTTTGCAGCCAAAGACGCAATTGCCGGTCAGAGCATGACCATACTGGGCAATGTTGAATGGCAGGCCATAACCGTCATTTGTATTTGTTTGTTCATTGGTGCGATGGGTAAATCCGCTCAGGTACCTTTGCATGTTTGGTTGCCTGATTCCATGGAAGGCCCAACGCCGATATCCGCGTTGATTCACGCAGCGACTATGGTAACCGCAGGTATCTTTATGGTGTCTCGCATGTCGCCACTGTTTGAGCTATCTGATGTGGCTTTGAGTTTCGTGCTGGTGATCGGTTCGATAACTGCGCTGTTCATGGGGCTTATCGGCATTATCCAGAACGATATAAAGCGCGTTGTGGCTTACTCTACCTTGTCGCAGCTTGGCTACATGACTGTTGCGCTGGGTGTGTCTGCCTATTCGGCAGCTATCTTTCACCTGATGACGCACGCGTTTTTCAAAGCACTGTTGTTTCTTGCAGCAGGTTCGGTGATTATCGCGCTACACCATGAGCAGGACATACGCAAAATGGGCGGCTTGAAAAAGTACATGCCAATCACTTACTGGACATCATTGATAGGTTCGCTTGCGCTTATAGGCTTTCCCGGATTCTCTGGTTTCTTTTCGAAAGACATCATCATTGAAGCGGTACACAAGTCGACTATTCCTGGAGCCGGTTTCGCGTACGTGTGTGTTTTGCTTGGTGTTTTCATAACGGCGTTTTATTCCTTCAGAATGTTCTTTCTGGTGTTCCATGGAGAAACTCGCATGGATAAACACACAGCAGAGCATGCACACGAGCCGCCGGGGGTTGTCACGTGGCCACTGATACTGTTGGCGATACCGTCTGTGATTATTGGCTGGATGACAGCTGGCAATGTGGTGTTTGGCGATTTCTTCAAAGGTGCAATTGAAGTGTTGCCAGAACACGATTCCATTGCAAAACTCGGTGAATACCATGGCGGATTGGGTTTTATCGTGCACGGTTTTCAAGGCTGGGCGGTATACCTTGCTGCTGCAGGCGTTATCTGCGCTTATGTCTTCTATCTGGTTAAACCTGAGATTCCAGCCATGCTCGACAAGAAACTCGGTTTTTTCCGGCGCATTCTGGAAAACAAGTACGGCTTTGATGACTTTAATCAGGCGGTCTTTGCTGGTGGCAGTGTTGGACTTGGCCGCAAGCTTTGGAAAGTGGGGGATATGGGCATTATTGATGGTGCCATGGTCAACGGTTCTGCAAAGAGCGTTGGGCTATTCGCAGGCTTTGCGCGATTCCTTCAGTCCGGGTACTTGTTCCATTATGCGTTTGCCATGATTGTTGGTTTGCTTGGCATGCTCACCTGGTTCCTTTTTAACTAAACGCACCTATTCGGACCTGACGCCGTGACAGATTCCAGCTCAATCATACTCAGCCTGACTATCTGGTTACCCATCCTGGGTGGCCTGATCATCATTGCTTTGGGTAATGCGAAATCCCGACCGTTGGCACTTGCCGTCTCGGTGTTGACCCTACTTGTCAGCCTGCCATTGTATTTTGGCTTCGACAAAACCACCGCCGCAATGCAATTTACCGAGAAGGCGGCCTGGTTAACCAGTTTTGATATCAACTACGCGCTCGGGGTAGACGGTATTTCCATGCCGCTGATTATTCTGACCACGCTGATCAACGTTATTGTTGTTATATCCGCCTGGGAAGTCATTAAAGACCGACCAGCTATGTATCTGGGTTCATTCCAGATCATGACTGGGTTAATGGTCGGTGTTTTCTCTGCACTTGACGCCATTTTGTTTTATATCTTTTTTGAAGCCACGCTCATTCCGATGTTTTTGATTATCGGCATCTGGGGTGGTCCGAACCGCGTTTACGCAACGATCAAGTTCTTCCTGTACACCTTTTTGGGTTCGGTGTTCATGCTCATTGCACTTATCTACCTTTACATAGAAGGGCAGACGTTCAGCATTCTGGGAATGCATTCACTTGAGCTTGGTCCGAAACAGCAATTCTGGATATTCCTGGCTTTTCTGGTTGCGTTTGCGGTCAAGATTCCCATGTGGCCGGTGCACACCTGGTTGCCGGACGCACACGTAGAAGCGCCAACAGCTGGTTCTGCCGTACTGGCAGCGATCATGTTGAAAATGGGCGGGTATGGTTTTATCCGATTCAGCTTGCCAATAACCCCTGATGCCAGTGCGCGTCTTGACGGCTTCATGATTGCGATATCACTGATTGCTATTGTGTATATCGGTTTTGTCGCGTTAGCGCAGCGAGATATGAAAAAACTGATCGCGTACTCCTCCATATCGCATATGGGATTTGTCACGCTCGGTATCTTTATCGCTTTTATTCTTATAGGTAAAGGTGACACCGCTGGTGTGGCTTTGGGCATCGAAGGTGCGATTATGCAAATGATCTCGCATGGGTTTATCTCTGCCGCCATGTTCTTGTGCGTGGGTGTTATGTACGATCGCGTACACAGTCGTGAAATCGCAGACTATGGTGGTGTTATCAACACCATGCCGTACTTTGGTGCGTTTATGATTTTCTTCTCCATGGCTAATGCCGGCTTGCCTGGTACATCCGGGTTCGTTGGTGAGTTCATGGTTATTCTGGCAGCCTTCAAAACCAATTTCTGGATTGCTTTTCTGGCTGCTCTAACGTTGATTCTCGGCGCGGCTTATACCCTATGGATGGTTAAGCGGGTCATTCTGGGAGATGTTGCTAACGAAAAGGTAGCGGCATTAACCGATATCAATCGTCGCGAATTCTGGATGCTGGCCATTCTTGCTGTGTTCGTGTTGCTGCTGGGTTTGTTCCCGAGTTTGGTAGCCAGCGTTATGCATGCATCGGTGGAGAATCTGGTGCAACACATTTCAATCTCAAAGTATTAGGCGCGTAACATGGATAATCTACAGATTGCTACGCCGGAAATTTTCCTGTTAACCGCTACCTGTGTGGTGTTGGTTATCGGATTGTTTTTAAAGCCTGAGCAGATACAGCTCAATTACTGGATGGCACAGGCGGCCCTTGTTGTCACTCTGATCATGACCACATCGCAAATTGGTGATGAAGCCATGACAGCGTTTTCCGGTGCCTACGGTATCGATACCATGAGTGCCAGTTTGAAAAGCTGGATACTGGCGGTCGTGTTCGGCGGCTTTTTATATTCTCGCGATTACCTCAGTGAGCGCCAGATTGCGCGGGGAGAGTACTACGCACTCGGTCTGTTCGGTACAGCTGGCATGATGATTATGGTATCAGCGACCAACATGCTCACCATCTATCTGGGTCTGGAACTGCTGGCGCTGTCTTTATACGCGATGGTTGCGTTGTATCGGAATAACAGCGCTGCATCTGAAGCTGCGATGAAATATTTTGTCCTCGGTGCACTTGCCTCGGGCATGCTGCTCTATGGCATTTCGATGATTTACGGCGCGACCGGTAGCTTGCACCTGAATGTTATTAACGAGGTGCTTGCCGGCGGTAACGAACGAAGCGTTGGTGCCCGTTTTGGCCTGGTCTTTATCGTCGTTGGTCTGGCATTCAAGTTTGGTGCTGTGCCGTTTCATATGTGGGTACCGGATGTATACGACGGCGCTCCAACATCGGTTACGCTGTTTATCTCCACAGCCCCAAAAATCGCCGCGTTCGCCATGCTGGTTCGTTTGCTGGTAGATGGTTTGCCCGTGCTGCATGCTGACTGGCAGCAAATGCTGTCGATTCTGGCTGCGCTCTCAGTCATAGTAGGTAATTTGGTCGCGATTGCTCAGACCAATATCAAGCGCATGCTGGCCTACAGTACGATCTCTCACGTCGGGTTCCTGCTTATGGGTGTGGTTGGCGCCAGCGCAGAAGGGTATAGCGCAGCCATGTTTTACGCCATTGTGTACGCTTTCACTACGCTGGCTGCATTCGGGGTACTGCTTGCGCTGTCACGAGATGGCTACGAAGCCGTAGAGCTGGACGACCTGGCCGGATTGGGTAAGCGTAATGTGTTGCTTGCGTCAGTCATGATGCTGGCAATGATATCGCTGGCTGGTGTGCCACCGCTTGTCGGTTTTTACGCGAAGCTGTCTGTGCTCAAAGCCGTGATTGGTGGCGGTTATATGTGGCTGGGTATCATCGGTGTATTCATGTCGGTAATTGGCGCGTTTTACTACCTGCGCGTTATCAAGTTGATGTTTTTCGATGAGCCTGTTGTGCAGAGCGAAGTGGGCACGGCAACTGATGTTTCAGCAGGCCTTGCCGTCAACGGTTTAGCGCTGGTCGTATTCGGCATTATGCCAGGTCTGATCATGGGTGTTTGTGTGGCGGCATTTGCCTGATTCATTCGAAAAGGCTTGTCAGCACCAAATTACTCCCTTATAATTCTCCGACTCAGATGCGGGGTGGAGCAGTCTGGCAGCTCGTCGGGCTCATAACCCGAAGGTCGTAGGTTCGAATCCTACCCCCGCTACCAAATAACGAAAAACCGCACTTGTGCGGTTTTTTGCTTTTCAGAGTCTTCCGCACTTGTGCGGATTTTTTTTGTCCCCCGTTTATGATGAAGAGCCTTATGTAGAACCCCGTACTGACATAGGATGTAGTGTATGTTCTAAGGTTCGCGAGTTTGAGCGAAAAGGAGTGGTGCAATGTTGGAAGTTCCTGTTACCGTGTTTTTCTGGCTTGTGGAAGTCTTTACGTTCGGTTTCGTTAGCCGTGGTAAGAAAAGTCATCCGTCAGCAGCAACGGTTTTTAAGAGTTTGCTTTTTTTCATTGTTATCGTGGCCGTATTTCTGTTGACGTATCGATTTATAGTCCGGTCCTGAGAAACAAGGCCGGTCCTGAGAAACAAGTCCGGTCCTGAGGAGCAGGGCCAGTTAGACATTATCGAAAGCATTAAAGCAATGACATACGACGACTTCAACGCATTCTGTGAGTCCTTGCCTGCCACCACTTATGTGTCTCAGTGGGGTGGTGCCCATGTGTGGAAAGTTGGCGGTAAAGTATTTGCAATTGGTGGATGGAGCGAGCTCGACGAGCCTGCCTTCACATTCAAAACCTCTGAAGCCGACTATTACTTTTTGCAAGAAGAACCCGGGTATAAACCAGCACCCTACATGGCTGCTCGGGGCATGAAATGGATACAGCAGTACGATGCGTCAAAGCGTATTGATGAAGAGCTGAAGCAGTTGATAAGAACATCTCATCGTATTGTTTCGCTTGGACTGTCGAAGAAAAAACAGAAGGAACTGGAATTGAATCAAGACCAGTGATGCATAGATCAGCACATTCACTGTTGGACGTTTGGCTATGTTAAAAAGCAATGCGCTGTTATTTATTTTTATAACGGTGACTCTGGATTCGATTGGACTGGGTATTATCATCCCGGTATTACCTGACTTACTTAAGCAGGTTATGAATGCCGGCATTGGTGAGGCTGCCAAATGGGGCGGTATTCTCACCGCGAGTTACGCTGTTACCCAGTTTCTTTTTGGTCCGTTCCTCGGGTCATTATCAGACAAGTTTGGAAGAAGGCCGGTGCTGCTGCTTGGTTTGGTTGTGCTGAGCATCGACTATCTGATCATGGGCTTTGCAAACAGCATTTGGATATTATTAATTGGTCGTCTACTTGCCGGTGCTGCTGGCTCTACGTTTACCATCGCCAATGCATTTGTTGCCGATGTCAGCCCGGCCGACAAGCGCGCTGCGAATTTTGGCATGTTAGGTGCCGCGTTTGGTCTCGGTTTCATACTCGGTCCGGTTATCGGTGGATTACTCGGCGACCTTGGCACGCGCGCGCCTTTTTTTGCAGCTGCAGCGTTAGCAATGTTAAACGCCTGCTATGGCTACTTTGTGCTTCCTGAGTCGTTAAAGCCGGAAAATCGCAGGGATTTTTCCTGGCGTGCGTCAAACCCATTGGCGGGTATTTTAATGATCAGACGATTTCCTGCATTAGGATGGATTTTTCTAAGTACCTTTCTATACAACATTGGACATTTTGTTTATCCCGCAATCTGGTCCTACTGGGGAGTTGAACGGTTTAACTGGAAACCGCTCGATATCGGTATTACGCTAGCGGTGGTTGGGATAGGCTTTGCTGTTGTTCAGGGTGGACTGATTCGAAAAATTATTCCACGTTTTGGTGAAACGAAAACCGCTATAGGTTCCTTGCTCTTCACTATTGTGGCCATGATTTTTTACGGCTTTGCCAGTTCCAGCTGGCTGGTTTATCTGACGTTACCATTTGCTGCCCTGGGTGGCATGGTAGGACCGGCGATTAATGGCATATTGTCTAATGCCATACCCGAAGACGAGCAAGGCATGCTGCAAGGTGTTATATCCGGGCTGACGGCAATTGCGACTATTGTTAGTCCGTTGCTATTAACGCAACTGTTTTATCGATTTAGTGAAAAAGCCGATGGTCAACTGTACTTACCGGGAGCGCCTTTTCTGGCCGCATCGTTGTTGGTCATTCTGGCCTTGCTTGCGTTTATTGTCGGGGTAAGAAAGGCAGGTCAAGTAGATTCACTTCAGGGATAAATCTTGTTGTTATCCTGGCTGTGGAAACACACCGGCTTTCATTACCATTCCGGGCACGGTTTTCTGCAATGCACTTTCGAGAAATTTTGCGGCATCAATAGCGGTGTTGAGATTAACCCCGGTATTTATACCCGCCCGCTCAAGCATATATACCAGATCTTCAGTCGCAATATTGCCAGTGGCAGCAGGGGCGAATGGACAACCACCGACTCCACCAAAGCTTGAATCGAGCGCGGAAACGCCTGATTGTATGCCGGCCCATGCG
>CALJNA010000109.1 GCA_937981955.1 uncultured Granulosicoccaceae bacterium | reverse complement strand
AGATCGTTGGCGGTTCACGGTCAATCAAACAGTTGGTGGAGGCGGTGGCGGAACATTTGATGTAGGAGCAACAACTAATCGCAACCTCAATCTCCTTGGCGGTTTTACTAATGCTGGCATCGCAGTAAATCAGACCGGCTTTTTCACTTTCGATACAGTCGGAGGAGTCGACCTCGCCAACGTCACCAACCCGTTTGTACGCTTCCAACAGACCGGTGCAAATGGTGAAGGCAGTGATCGTGGAGTTCCAACGATGACGGTTCCCGAGCCATCCTCGGTGCTGCTTTTGGGGATAGGTCTGGCTGCTGCAGGATTTGCCCGTCGTCGACACGGCCGCTCATAAAGCTAAACTCACGCTGACCAAGATGTTACGAGAAAGCCCGGTTCGCCGGGCTTTTTTTTGCACGAAGAGCTGTCGTAGAGATGGGACAGTAGAAATTGCTATCGGCGCTCTTCACCTTGATGGCAGAATCGACGCTATTAACGCGCTATATGGATTCTATCTTTATCAACAGGGCCGGACGCAGACTATATGTGTGTTTATACAGTCGACGAACTGGTATAACCAAGACCAACTTCAATCAAGCCCGCCAATACGATAGCCAATGCACCCAGCCATTGAATCCAGATCATTGTCTCTCCCGGTAAAAGAATAGACGCGCTGATCACGGCTACAACCACTTCTGACATGGTCAGAATACCTACTCGCCCCGGAAACAGCACTTTCGACACGGTAAAGATAATAAAAAAACAGGGAAGCAGAACGACAATAGACCAGAACATTGCGGTTGGCAGGGCGTCAATTATGACGTCTGTATCAGGAAACAACGTGGAGTTATAGATAAACGCAAACAACACGGATAGCACTGTGGTGGCAATAAAGGTGAACGTGGTCAGCGGAGCTACCGGAATTTTAGGCCAGCGCTTTAGAGTCGCTAAACCAAAAGCCCAGGAGATGCCGGATAACAGACTGTACAAATCGCCAATATTCAATGGCTGAGCAGTAGCATCTCCGTTAGACAGCAGCAGGAATAGCCCGGTAAAAGCCATCACTATTGCCAGTATCCGTGCTTTGGATAAATGCTCACCTAGCCAGATCACACCGATCATTGTCGACCAGACTGGTGTCAGGTAATACAGCATGGTTGCCCTGATAACGGTGGTTTCCACCAATCCGTTTGCATACAGTGTAAAAGCAGCACCGAGAAATATTGCAGCGAAGCATGTGGGTCCAGTAATACCGCGGAGTTGTTTGGCCGTAACCAGCAATACTGGCAACATCAAGATGAGAGGACAAGCGTTGAAAAATGCCACACTCCACACGCCAGACATGCCACCAGCTTCTATGGTGCGTAACGGTAACCAGTAAAATCCCCAGAAAGCAGCACCGATAACCAAGGCGATGCTGAGCGTTTTGTCTGAAAAGTGATTCTTAGCCGGTGTGCTCATGGTTGAAGTTGATCGTTAGACATCGCACCAGTCTCAGTCTTTTGATTACGTGAGTAATGCCAGATGTCAGCATCAATTCTAGGCAGTGGTGCAAGTCCTAATATGGCATCACTTAGTTTCTCCGCAATCATGATTGTCGGCGCGTTGGTATTGCCATTGGTTGCAGCAGGCATAACAGACGCATCAACGACTCGCAAACCACGTATTCCGTGAACCTTACCATCGGTATCGACCACGGCATTATTATCTGACGAAGAGCCCATACGTGCAGTCCCCGACAAGTGCCACTGCGAAACAGTTTTATCTACAATGCATTGATTCAATTGCTGATCTGACTGGCATTGTGTACCAGGATAAATCTCTCTATCGCACAGTTCGCTTAATGCGGGCTGGGCCACCAAATCACGCACAATGTGAATACCTCTTCGAATCAATTCAATATCTCTTTCATCCTTTAGATAATTAACAAGAATTCTGGGAGGATCTGAAGGGTCGCTACTGCGCAATGTGATTTCACCTCGACTGTAGGCTTGCATAAGCCCGACATGAATCTGAAACGCATGCAAAGGCAAGGGTTTCCAAGTGTCATCATTTACTGCAATCGGTGAAATTGTCAGTTGAATGTCCGGATGCTCAAATTCAGCTCCCGTTCTAAGGCAGGCCACCGCATCAAAATGGTTAGACGCGCAAACGCCATCCTTTTTAAGCAACCAACGTATACCAGAAAGCGTTCTGGCGAAGAAACGGGTTTTGGGCCAAATGGAAACCGGTTTTGCACAGCTGTATTTCAGCACAAAGTCAGGATGATCATTCAGGTTCTGTCCTACACCGGGAGCATTGCGTACAACCTCAATGTCCATATCACGAAGATGCTCCGCCGGCCCAACTCCAGACAACATAAGTAACTTCGGGCTACCTACGGCCCCGGCGCTTAAAATCACTTCTCGACTGGCGAGTACTTCTCTTATCTCACCACTTGTGTCTTTAAGTCGAACCCCTGTGGCCTTATCCTGATTAAACAGAATTCGATATACTTCGGTGCCGGTATGAATGGTCAGGTTTGGACGATGCCTTATTGGGTCAAGATACGCATTCGCGGAGCTCCATCTTGATCCGTTATGAACACTACTATCGAGCAGACCAAATCCTTCTTGTTTAAATCCGCAGATATCATCGGTTGTTTGATGGCCTGCGGTTTCTCCTGCTTCCAGAAAGGCCTTTGCAATCGGCTCTTTAACAACAGGTCGATGAATTCGCATTGGGCCGTTTCCACCACGGTACTCATCGGTACCACCTGCGTAGTTTTCCATTCGTTTGAAATACGGCAGCACATCAGCGTAGCCCCAACCTTTGCAACCCGCTTGCTGCCAGCCTTCAAAGTCAAGTGCATGACCACGAATGAACACCATGCCATTGATTGATGACGAACCGCCGATCGCTTTGCCCCGATCGTGCTTTAGGGTTCGCCCGTTCAGATAAGGTTCCTGCTCACCTTGAAAAGCCCAGTTGTATTTAGTGCTATTTAAATTTGATAGAACTGCCGCCGGCATTTTCAATGATAACGCATTGTTTTCAGGACCAGCCTCCAGCAACAGGACGTTGACAGAGGCAACAGAGGATAGTCTGTTCGCGAGAACGCATCCTGCCGAACCAGCACCTACAATGATATAGTCAAAAGACATTGGAAAGATCGAATTCGATTGATTTCGACCGGCTCTAAATTAGCTTAACACCCTGTGCCATGGCATTCAGTTTTGCATAGGCAATATCAGGATCAACTGATCCGAATCCGGCAAACGTACCGAATCCGCAATCGGAACCGGCAATAACGCGTTCGGCACCAACAATATTTATAAACCGCTCCAGCCGTTGCGCAACTAATTCGGGATGTTCAACAAAGTTTGTTGTTGTATCTAGTACACCGGGCACAAGCACCTTGTTGTCCGGGATTTCAGCCGCTCTATCGCGAAACACGGTCCATTCGTGAGCATGTCGCGGATTTGAAGTCTCGAACAGCACATAGCGGGCTTTTGCACTCATAAGCGTGCTGAATACGGTATTCATATCTATGTCACAAACATGAGGACCTTCGTAGTTTCCCCAGCAAATATGCAAGCGTACTTTTTCTTCCGGCACATTCTCAAGAGCATGATTTAACGCGGCAACGTGCATATCTGCAATTTTAACAAACTCATCGTCAGACAGATCTTCAAACAGCATATGTCGTGATAAGGCGAGATCCGGGCAATCGAGTTGCAAATCCAGACCAGCGGCTACAATAGTTTCATACTCTGCCTTCATGGCATCTGCTAATGCTTCCAGATAGTTTTCGCGACTGTCGTAGTGTTCGTTTTGCAAAAATAACGATATAACACCAGGTGATGCTGCATTCATAAAACCGCGCTTGGCACCGTGCTGTTTCATAGCGTTAGTCAGGTTGGCAATATCCTTTTTTAGTTCGCCCTGACCTTTTGATTTGACTTCGCCTGTGCATTTTGGTCTTGCATATTGTGGCGTACCACCGTCATCAGCCAAACGTTTTAGAAAACCTGGAAACAGCTTCAGGTCTCCGGGTGCATTTCTTTCACTGTCTCCTGAGAAGCCGGTGTAGCGATCTTTTACATACGTTGCGTAAGAGATCTTTGATGTTTCTCCATCGGACACAATATCCACACCTGCATCAACCTGTTTGTGAACGGTTTCGGAGCACGCCTTCGTCATGCATGCATCGAAATCATTCTGATCGAACGGTTTTTCATGCTCTCGGGCGAAGATGAAGTCAACAACCTCTTGCGTTCTTGGCAATGAGCCTACGTGTGTGGTTAATATCTTTGACATAAGTGTTGTCCTGACGAAAATGGTAAGTTAATGCGTCAACTCTGAGGGCATGTGAGTGAGTCCGGCTGGCTCATCATTGCCAATAACGCGATACATACTCGCTTCACCACTCATGGAAGGTTCGAGACTGTGCTCCAGCCCCGGAGGTACAGCGCAGGTATCGCCGGGTGCCAGAATTGCTTCCCCACCCTGCCAGCTTATTCGCCAATGCCCACGCATCACCATGAGTACTTCATGATGTTCCACGGTATAAGGCGCGTTCTTCAGAGAATGTCGGGACAATAACTCAACTTCAAAGCCCGGCCGGTCTTTCAGTACGGCTGATGGTCCAATCACTTTTGCCGGCTGATGATCGGACAAGGCAAGAAGATCGTGATACCTGGCAACAAAGTGCGGCACAATCTGAGCAGATGAAAACTCGGGTATGCCCGCCAATTCTTCCTTTGTCATTACCGGCATGGGTTTTATTCCTTCTGGTAAGGACTCACCTTTTTTCGTATCGTAAAGTTGTGAGTTCTCACCAAGCACCAGCCCGTGCTTTGACGCCTCCTGAATAACCTGAGGCGCCCAGTCAACTCCGCCACCAGCATCATCGCCACCAAGCACGGCCATGATCATGCCGTAATCAGTACCGATATTT
>CALJNA010000108.1 GCA_937981955.1 uncultured Granulosicoccaceae bacterium | reverse complement strand
GCCAGGCCAATTCGTAAAGGAGCCGATAACAATCCTTAGAGGAATGTGACTTCAGGACAGCATCAGCGACATCGCGTGTATTGATAATTCCGTGTGTGATGAATGGGCTAAGCCAGGTAACACCGCCATCGAGATAGTTTCGGGTTCTGTCATATTCAACAGGATCGACAAGCTCGAGTCTTTCCGACAGATCTGCATACTGACAGAGAAAATGTGATATATCCTTTGGGTAATTCATCGTCATTCAATCATTTTACATGCGAAGTGCAGCACTGGTTTTTCCTCATCAGCTTTTCGAAGTCCACCCTGTTCTACGTAAAAATCCGGAAAAGGTTCTGTTAATCGAGCATTCTCTGTTTTTCGGTGATTCGCAGTACCCAATTCGCTTTCACCCAAAGAAGCTTGCGTTTCACCGCGATACCATGGATGCGTTTTTTTCGTCATTACAAGCTAATGGTGTACCGAGTAAGCGTATAGCATACCGTGGTGGCGAGTGCGAGTTGGATACGGTGATGCAAACGCTATCAACAGACGGCTTTACACACATTGTCTGTGTGGAACCATGTGATTATGCGATAGAGAAAAGGTTGTTAAGTACAACCGATTCACATGGCTTGACATTAGAGCTCCTGAACAGCCCTGGATTTTTCAACACCCGAACTGAAAATCAACAATGGCGATCGACCAAAAAGCGCTGGCATATGGCAGATTTCTACAAATGGCAGCGTACTCGCTTAAATATTTTAATGGAAGACGATAAACCGAAGGGAGGCCAATGGAGCTTCGACGAAGACAATCGAAAAAAGATTCCCGTTAAGCAGGTACCGCAGATTCCGTCTCTGCCAAATGAGGAATACCCAACAACGGCATCAGAAGCAAAACTCTGGCTGGATGAATTTTTACACACACGATTCGAGTTATTTGGTCCCTATGAAGACGCCATCGTACCCGGTCAGAACTGGTTGTATCACAGCGTACTCACGCCCATGCTGAATGTTGGTTTACTAACACCCGAATATGTGGTTGAACGTGCACTAGCGCATGCCGAAGAATTCGACATTCCCATTAACAGTGTGGAAGGTTTTGTTCGTCAGGTGATTGGTTGGCGAGAATTTATGCGCGCAACATATGAAGACCACGGCGTGACAATGCGCAATGGGAATAATTGGCAACATACACGAGCCATGCCACAAGCTTTCTACACAGCTACCACTGGCATAGACCCGGTAGACGATTGCATATCGCGTGTTAATGAGCATGCGTATTGCCATCATATAGAACGCCTGATGGTACTGGGTGGATTTATGTTTCTTTGTGAGATTAAACCTGATGATATTTACACCTGGTTTATGGAATTGTTTATTGATAGCTACGACTGGGTTATGGTGCCCAACGTATACGCCATGAGCCAACATGCAGATGGCGGACTGATCACCACCAAACCCTATTTTTCAGGCTCGAATTACGTGATTAAAATGAGCCACTATAAAAAAGGACCGTGGAGCGAAATTTGGGATGCGTTATTCTGGCGTTGGATAATCAAAAATCAGCAAAAGCTCGCGGGCAATCATCGATGGTCAATGATGTGTAAAAACGCAGAAAGAATGGACGAACAAAAGAAGCAACAGCATCTTGATCGGGCAGAAGAATTTCTGGCAACGCTCGTTTAACTAATCAATCTTCACGCAGCGCTATTCATGTCAGTGGCCATGGCAAGTCGACGGCCTGTTGCAATAAACCGGCAGGAAAATCGCGTTTAAGTGACCAGGCCATAAAACACATAAATGCAATACCAGCGGCGCTATACATAGCCGCACCCAATACTGTGAGACCCGCTCGTACTTTAAGAAAACTAAACAGAAATATTGCCAACGCAATGATAAAACCAACAAGTGACGTCAACGCGAGTAGTCCTGCAAACCAGATCAGCGTTGACCATAAGCCGTGGCTGTTCTCATTCGCCTCTTCGGCAGTTTCGCGGTCGGCAAAAAGAGCATTTGTCTCTGGAAGCAACATCATTTGAATCAGAAGCACGGAAGCACTGATCATTGACACAATCGCGACAAACATCGGGAACACTCTGTCAACGGCAGCATAGTCTGGAATACCTGCCGCATCATAAAGTGCAAAACCAATAAACGCCATAACAGCAAGCAAAAAAAGCAGAGGTGCACGTTTGCCACCAGATGGCACCTCACCTTCGGCCATAATATTTTTCGCTTGTCTCAATCCTATAACAATGGATAGCAAGGTAATCACAAGCAAAACCATAACAATGGGTGACATAACGTACGACAGCCCAGCTTCCATTCCCTGCCGGAATTTAACACCGGCAATCTGGGTGGCGTTGTTGGAATAGTTTTCGACAGGATTGGACAGCACAAAACCGATCAAAAAAGCCGGCCTAGACCAGTCGAAGCGTCGCATCATGATGCCAAGAAACCCGATGGCAAACAGTGCAACCAAGTCCATCAGATCTTGGCCGGACTGGAAAGCTGCAAAGGATATGATCATGAAAATAAACGGTGCCAACAACACAAAGCGAATGTTTGTCAGTTTGGATATTGGTGTTGATAAACAAATACACAACACGGTGGCCACGACATTAGCGAATGCCAGCAACCATACAATTGAATAAGTAAAGTCGAGATGATTCTCCAGTAGCGACGGGCCAACATCAATGCCGCTGCCCAGCAAGGCTAAAGCGCCAATGAATATAGCCATGGAACCTGAACCAGGAATACCAAACAAAAGCGTCGGTACGAGCCCACCGCCTTCTTTTGCGTTGTTTGAACTTTCCGGGCCAATGACGCCTCGCACATCGCCCGAACCGAATTGACTTTTATCTTTTGCAGACTGCACAGAGTGCCCGTAAGCAATCCAGTCAACTACCGAGCCACCAAGACCGGGAATCACACCGACTATCACGCCTATTATTGAGCATCTCGCAGACAACCACTTGTTTGTCCACCAGTCTTTAATACCGTGCATCCATCCACTGCCAAGGTTCGGCTTATCGGATATCGCTTTGTCTTTACGCAGCAGCGCGACAATTTCCGGTACGGCAAAAATCCCCAAGCCTACAATGACAAGTTTCAAACCATCAGTCAGGTAAGGCAAGTCGTAACTCGACATGCGCAGCTCGCCGTTAAAAGGTCCTTCGCCAATCGTACCGACAAGTAATCCGAGGCCCGCAGCAACGACTCCTTTCAGCGCGACCCGACCGGCGAGAATACCTACCATCGACAAACCGAAGATCGATACCATGAGTAGTTCAGGTGATTTGAACAACAGCACGACGGGTCTGGCGACCAGAATAAAAATAGTCAGAAACATTGCACCGACCAATCCACCAAATAGTGAAGAGGCAAAAGCTGCGGACAAAGCGCGTGCTGCCATACCGCGTTTTGCCATTGGAAATCCGTCGAGTACGGTTGCTTGCGATGCTGAAGAACCAGGTATACCCATCAACACAGACGCAAAAGTATCAGATGTAGGAACGACCGCTACCATACCTATCATCAACGCCAGGCCCAGTATCGGTTCCATGCCAAACATGAAAGGCAGTAACAAAGACAGGCCTGCTATACCTCCAAGGCCAGGAAACACACCCACACACAACCCCATGACAACACCTATGAATAAGTAGGCGATCACGACAGGTTGTAGAATTTGTGAAAATGCCGAGCCCAGTGCAGGCATGGCATCAAGAAAAAGTTCCATCATTCGTTCCGCTACAGCGCGATGGGTAAAAACGAAAGCCACCAAACCAGTTTGCTGATTTGGTGGCTCATGTTACTCAAAGTATATCTGTTATTTTTTTAGGTAACAAAACAGATTACTTCAGCTCGACACCGAACTCATCTTTCAACCAGCCTGTAACATACTGCTTGGCAGGGTCAGGCACAGTGATGGCGTTTGAGAGTGCGGTCTGCGCTCCAGCACCAACGAACATTGGATACTTCCCTATTCGCTTTGCCGAGATTTCAGCGAAATCGGCGCGAGATTTTATTGCGTCGAAAGCAGCGACATACATGTCAATTATTTCCTGCGACGTACCGGCAGGGAGAAACGCGAGTTTTTGCGAAGGAAAACCTGCGACGAAAAATGCCTTCCAGGCATCCCAGGCTTCCCCTGATGTTTCACAACCATCAGTCGCCTCACAAACTTCCTTAAACGTTGGCAGGTCGGGGAATGTCGGGTCTCGAACAATGTTTCCTGCCTCATCAAGTGAGCCCCAGGTCATCATTGGAACAGCTTTGCCGCTATCCACCATTTCCGCAGAACCAGAGAGGTAACCGGATGACGTCTGGTAATCGATGGTCGCTTCACCACTTTCAAACATCTTGCGGCCATCTCCTCGACCTTTAATACCCATTACGTGCTCTACGTTCATACCCAGCATTTCCCAAGCAAGGGCTGGTACAAGATCGAGGCGTGTAGCACCCTGATTGCCGTAGATAAATGTCATGTCCTTTAAGTTGTTGGCCGTACCATCGAACTTGGCACCCGCCTCCGGGTTCAGGTAAGCAACACCACCGGTTCCAGATGCCATAACCGGATTCCAGTCTTTATATTCATAGCGTACGCGCGGATCGCCGAGCAGGTATGGGAATTGGGTAGACCCGGATGAACCGAAAAGCAGAGTGCCGTCACCATTTGATTGTTCCTGAAACCAGTTCGCTCCCTTGGTTGAACCAGCACCTGGCATAAACTTGACAACAATAGTCGGATTCCCGGGAAGCTCTTGATGCAAAAGGGGTGCAAAAAAATTCGCCCATTTTGCCGAGCCGCCTGTTTCGGAGAATGGAATGATCCACTCGACAGTTTTACCAGAAAGATCAGCAGCTTGAGCACTGAGCGAGCTACCAAATACCAATACACCCGCAGCGAGCAAGCTCGCCCACGACTTCTTAGGTTTCATATAGACCTCCACCATGATATGTTTAATTTGCGTAACATCGCACTGTAACCGTACGATACCCTACATTTTTACCAAGCCTACCTTTCATCAAACTTTCACTGTCGAAATTAATTACCGTGCGTATATTAATAGTTGAAGATAATCACCCTTTGGCTGACGGAATAGCAAAGTCATTTCGTGCGGACGGTCACGGTGTTGATACGATTTACGATGGCCGGGAAGCAGATCAGTATCTGTCTCAAGAATCTGCTGATCTAATTATTCTTGATATCAATCTACCCGGGTTGTCGGGGCTTCAAATTCTGAAAAATTTACGCCAACGCAACACGCAAACCCCGGTGCTGCTGTTGACCGCAAGAGCCAAACTAACCGATAAAGTAGATGGGCTGGACCTTGGTGCAGACGACTATCTGGAGAAACCGTTTGATCTGGCGGAGCTCAGGGCACGAGCCCGAGCGTTAATGCGACGTGTAGATAAACAATTAAACGAGGTCATTCGTTTGGGACAATTAGAATTTGATCCAGTGGCGCGACAAATCAAAATCAACGATCAACCGCTTGACATACCAAGGCGCGAGTACGCACTGGCAGAAATTCTCATCAACGGTCGCGATCGCATTATTTCCAAACAGCAGATTCTTGATCACTTATATGGCCTGGACTCTGAGGTTGATGAAAAAGCGGTAGAGCTCTACATTCACCGTTTACGAAAACGCATAGCAGGAAGCGGTGCAGAAATCAAAACCGCACGCGGACTTGGATATAGTTTTCGGATCACCAAGCGAAAATCGTCGTGAAGTCAATTCGCACATCGCTGACCGTGTGGCTAATGTTGCCACTCGGACTGGTTGCAGCACTGGTAGCAATTGAAACGTTTTTCCATGCGCGAAAAGTATCGAACGACCTTAATGATCGAACCTTGCTTGCTGCGTCTCTGACTATACTTGAACACGTAATTTCATCTAACGGCTCGTTGCTGGCAGAAGCGACATTGGAATCGCTGACAGAATCTCTGGGAGATCAGTTTTTTTACCATGTTCGCGGACCAGACGGCGCTTTTGTGACTGGGTACAGCGGCTACCCCAGACCAACGGTAGATACGCCAACACTAGAAACACCGGTTTTCTACGATGGCGAACATCTTGGCGAACCGGTGCGTGCAGTGCAGTTACTCAGTGATTTAACCGACAGAGAACTCAATGGCGTTACAACAATAACTACATGGCAGCGATTATCACAACGCGGTGAGTTAGCATTTGATCTCTTTGCGAGATCAGTGATGAGACTAGTGCTGTTGTCACTGATAGCTGGCATTATAGTTTGGTTTGCAGTCAAAGAGGGTATGCGGCCTTTGGCAAGGTTACAGGCCTCCATTGACAAACGATCAGCCGTCGCGCTGTCGCCAATACAACAAAAGGTACCGGTTGAACTTTCGGGTATTGTGCATTCAATGAATACTTTGCTTGAACGGGTCGCGCGTAGTAAAAAAAACCGGGAAAGATTTATTGGCGACGCAGCTCACCAACTGCGTAATCCCATTGCTGCTATAAAAATTCAGGCACAGTCTTCACTCGAAAGCGAATCAGATAAAGAGATGCGAGCAGGCCTGCAGCAAATTCTGGCCGTGTCTGATAAGTCTGCGCTCATGGTCAACAAGATGCTATCTAGCGCTCGAGCGCATGCAATGGACCCAGAGCAGTTAACGCGGTTTGACCTTAACGAGCTGGTAAACGAGAAAGCGATGGAAATGGCACCGCTAGCTTTCGATTGCGCACAGGAATTTTCTGTTTCCGGTTTGACAAACCCTATATCAGTGGTAGGGAATCGAACGCTGCTGGGCGAGGCGATTGGAAATCTGGTTCACAATGCAGTTTTGCACAATGAAGCCGATGCGATCTTGTCGGTATCGACTCAACTGTCAACCACTAAAGACTCGGTGGAAGTGATTGTATCTGACAACGGCGAGCCGATATCTGATGAACATTTCATGCGACTGACACAGCCATTTCGCACCGATGGGACTGATCAGTCGGGCAGTGGCTTGGGTTTATCGATAGCCAAAGACGTTGCGCGTATGCATCGGGGTGAACTCTTTACAAGGGTGAGAGAAACCGGCAAATCAATAGTGCTACGAATCCCGCTACAAAATAATTTAGAACAACGATAAACAGCTAAGACTAGGTGATGGTGCCAAACGTATACGCCATGAACCAACATGCTGGTGGCCGGCCGATCACCACCAAACCGTCTCCTAACGCCCTTTGACAACTATCTACACTTTAGAATACACCGATTAAAAGGATAGTAGAACTTCAAAGCGATACTCCGGACCATTATTTCCTTTTCGAACTGGTTCGTACTCTGTCATACCGTAAGCTCGATAAACGGCAATTGCTGCGGTGTTATCAGCATCCACTGAAAGCATCAATTTTTTGATATCTGGCCACTGTTCTTTTAGTTTACTGATCGCTAGTTCAAAAGCCCTGTGTCCTAAGCCTTGTCTCTGCCATGGTGTTGAAATTTTTAATCCATGTAATGTAGCGGCTTCGGCCAGTACCCACGCGGGAGAAATTGGAGGTCGCTTAAAAAGCACCATCCCCACTAACTGACCTTCCAACAAATAGCAAAACCCCAGTATCTTTTGTGATTCCTCACTTTGCCAGGCTTCAATAGACTCCGCAAAAGAGGCCCCTTTGATTTCCTGCCATTGAGATATTTCTAAACTGCCAAGTGTTTGTATCTGAGAATTGGAAAGCATCGCTAAATCGCGAATGTGAAGATCAGTTGCTTTGTGTTTTCTCATGCTCTAATTTGTATGCAGTTACTGCACTTCACTCATTAACCAAGTGAATGATATTTGAGGGACTGCTCAGCCAGAAACCATTGAAGCCAGATGGAAGTGGTTCTATGTCATCTCTTATTAAGCAGCCCTGCTCCTCAAGGTATTGTTTCGCCTCAACGGCATCATCTGTCTGAATTTCAAGCCATACCTCAGCTTGGCTAATTCCGGCTATTTTGTCTATCCACAAGTTTTTATCGCCAAATTCGAATGTAACCGAGTCGAATTCATCTGGCGAGCTGGCGACTTTTTGGTTTAAACCCAAAATATTCTTATAGAAATTTACTGTGCTTGTGAATTCATGCGACGGTACTTTTAT
>CALJNA010000107.1 GCA_937981955.1 uncultured Granulosicoccaceae bacterium | reverse complement strand
GAGACGCTTTTCAGGTCGTCGCTTACCGTAAACCTCATTACAATATTGCCGTCGCATTTTTCAAAGTTGGTTTTGCAACCATCACCGTAATACTTGGTAGATGATGAGTAGAGGAAAAGAGTGCGATTGTCTGCGAAATTCGAATCAACAGCGACGCCCAATACTCCGGCCTGCCCATCGCAAAAAAGATCATCACCCGAGTCGGGATAGCCACTGGAGCCTTTAACACCATAAAGCTTGTTTACATCACCAGAACTCATACGTACCGACAGTCCTGCACACTTTTCCGTGAAGAACATTGTCCCGTCTGGCAGGAATGACATATCCCACGGATTTTCAAGACCGGTCATGAACTCGGTCGTTTCGATTTTTGGAACATTCATTCTCTGGCCATGACCATCGGCCTGTGCATTTGTAGCAAACCCGATCAAAAAGACAGCAGATGCAGAGATCACTGACAGGGTCTTCCGGAATTTAATCATAATCTTTTTCCTCCTAGTTTCATCTGAACAGTTGGATACAATCTATTTAACTCAAAATGTTACATCCTTTAGGTACGCTGCCAAATCTGCAATTTCTTCATCAGACAATGGTTTCGCCATCATGATCATCAAAGACGAGTTGGGACCAATCTTGGTTCCATCTCTGTAAGTTTCTAACTTTGAAATCGTGTACGAAATCTCCTGACCCGATATTTTTGGATAGCTGGCAGCGCCTTTCCCCGCAGCCCCGTGACAGTTGATACAAGACTTTTTGTATCTTTCCTCTCCCGCCTCAAAATTTCCGACTATCGCCTCGTCTGTTTTTAACACGTCATCTTTGGAGGCCTCGTCATTGGACGGTGTATTACCACTAACCGCAAAACCGAAGTAGCCAAGAAGCAGTATGAAAAGCAAAGTTTTGGTTGTTTTAACGTTCATAGTTGGAATCGCGACAGAACAAGTCCACAGGTTTAACGGACCTTCAGTCTATCGCAGTAAAATCAGTTAACAGAAATTTCAACGGAACGGCAGACTAATGTATTGCGACATTCTGTATGTGGTATTGGACAGGTTGAGACATTCTGTATACATTTTCCTGATTCTGCTCACCCGTTCTTGGACTAAAGTAAGTACGCAAGCTAAGTACAGACTTTTCGACCTGATTGAACTGATCATTTTGCAAACATAAAAAAAGCCGCAATCAATGCGGCTTTTTCATTTCTGTTGTCAGGCTGGCTAAGTCAACCCGCTTTTCTCAATGGAATGACGTTGTCGTCTTTTTCGAGCAAGAGATCCTGAAGGTATTTACCATAGTTGTTTTTCGATAAAGGGGCTGCCAGTGACATCAGTTCACCATCGTCAATCCAGCCATTTCGCCAGGACACCTCTTCCGGACAAGCAATCTTCAACCCCTGACGGCGTTCGAGCGTTTCAACAAACTGCCCTGCCTCAAGCAATGAATAACCTGTACCTGTATCCAACCAGGCGTAACCACGACTCATTACTTCAACACGCAGTTGCTGTTGTTCAAGGTAAACGCGATTAACGTCGGTTATCTCCAGCTCCCCTCGAGGAGAAGGCTTGATTTCCCTGGCAATATCGACCACTTGATTATCATAGAAATACAATCCGGTAACCGCAAAGTTCGATTTGGGCTTGGCAGGCTTCTCTTCGATGTCCAGCGCAGTGCCGTCCTTGTCAAAATTAACCACACCGTAGCGCTCTGGATCACTGACGCGGTAAGCAAAAACGCTTGCTCCACTTTCGTTATTGGCTGCACTCTTAAGTAAAGATGTCATGTCGTGACCGTGGAAGATGTTGTCACCCAGTACAAGGGCAACTGAATCGTCACCAATGAACTCTTCCCCGAGAATAAAAGCCTGAGCCAAACCATCAGGTGATGGCTGAACAGTGTAAGAAAGATTGATACCCCACTTACTGCCATCGCCCAGCAATTTCTGGAACATTGGCATGTCGTGGGGAGTAGAGATAAGTAGTATGTCTTTGATACCCGCCAGCATTAACGTGCTGAGCGGATAGTAAACCATCGGCTTGTCATAAACTGGCAGAAGTTGTTTTGAAACAACCTGCGTTATTGGATGTAAGCGTGTACCTGAGCCACCTGCCAGAATAATGCCTTTCATTTTTTTTAAACTGCTCCGATAACTCTGCTCTCTGTAGAGGGCTGGCCGCCTTTCAACAGGGTGTCAAAGTATTCAATGGTCTTTTCAAGACCCTGTTCCAGTTTGACCTTTGGTTCCCAATCCAGTTCTTTCTGTGCCAGAGAAATATCCGGACGACGCTGGGTAGGGTCATCGCTGGGTAGTTCCTTGAAAACAAGTTTCGATTTCGAGTCAGTCATTTCCAGCACTTTCTCTGCCAACTGTTTAATAGTGAATTCATCCGGGTTACCAATATTGACTGGTCCCGTAAAATCGTCCCCTGTTGCCATAATGCGATAGAACGCTTCAATAAGATCGAGGCAGTAACAAAATGAACGGGTCTGATCGCCTTCACCGTAAATAGTGATGTCTTCACCTGTGAGCGCCTGAACGATAAAGTTTGAAACCACCCGGCCATCACTTGGATGCATTCGGGGACCGTATGTATTAAAAATTCGGCCTACTTTAATTTGCAGATTGTGTTGACGGTAGTAATCGAAAAACAAGGTTTCGGCACAACGCTTACCTTCGTCGTAACAGGAACGAAAACCGATTGGGTTCACGTGTCCCCAATAATCTTCTGTTTGTGGATGCACTTTCGGGTCACCATAGACTTCACTGGTAGATGCCTGAAAAATCTTTGCTCCGGTTCGTTTGGCTAAACCAAGCATGTTGATCGCACCGTGCACACTGGTTTTGGTGGTCTGCACCGGGTCGTGCTGGTAGTGGACCGGTGATGCAGGACACGCAAGATTATAGATTTCGTCTACCTCAAGGTAGATCGGAAAAGTGACATCGTGACGCATCAGCTCAAAAGCCGGATTGTCCATCAGATGCGCCACGTTTTGCTTGTTACCGGTAAAGTAGTTATCCATACAGATAACATCATTACCTTCACTGAGCAGGCGATCGCACAGGTGCGACCCTAAAAAGCCTGCTCCGCCAGTGACTAAAATTCGCTTGCGAACAAGACTGCCAAGAGTGGACGCTACGTCATTCATGTGTTGAATTCATTCCAAATTTAAGTGTGTAAGGGAGCCAGCAATTTGCCCGACTGCAACCTCGTAAATATAGACGCAAAGTGACCGATCAACAGTCTCTTTTTGAGCATGTATCACCAACATGCATCCAATAAGGTCCTGTCAGAATCGAGCAATTTGCAAGCCAGATCGAAGAGTGCCGTATCCAGGGCAAGAGGGGAACCCGCATCTCCAACTTGCAACTATTTGTTTTAATTCAGCCGCCTGCAGCTCTTCTTGCGTTTTAGCAAAGAAATGTCACGTTACATCGAACAAGACAACATTTGCGCCACATTTTATGTGTCATTTTGATGACACTTGTTGCATAATAATCGACCAGCTCATGACAGCTAAAAGTATGCGCAATGTATGACCGTGCATACCGCGTTGTCCGTTCAAGTTCCGGATAAGAGATTGATCAATAAACATTTTTTAGTTCTCGCATTGGCCACACTAATGCTGCTCCTAACTGGCAATGCTTCAGCTGGAAACGTGAGTGGTTCGCTCAATAAGTGGGCTCCAATTACCATTGATTTTTCCGGTCCCAGCGCTGAAGAGACCGATAATGCACCGAATCCATTTCTGGACTACCGACTGAATGTCGTTTTCACCTCCCCGGCCGGTAATGTTTATCAGGTCCCCGGCTTCTTCGCCGGAGACGGACAAGGTGGCGGCAGCGGGAACCAATGGCGAGTTCGTTTTTCAGCCGATGAAACCGGCCAATGGCGCTATCAGGCCAATCTGGTCAGTGGTTCCCAGATTGCGATCAATACCGACCTGTCGACAGGCCAGCAGGTGAATATTGAGAATGCATCAGGTGAGTTTTTCGTGCAGCCACAATCCGGCGACGCTCCAGGGTTTTTATCTGTGGGTCGTTTGGAGTATATCGGCCAACATTACCTGAAATTTCGTGACGGTCCGTACTGGATTAAATCTGGTACTGATAGTCCGGAGAATTTTCTGGGCTACGCTGGTATCGACGGCACAGTCGATCAAGGTGGCAGCAACTTTCTGCACGACTATTCCACGCACCGGGGAGATGCTCGTGGCGATGATCCCGTTTTCAGCAATGCCAGTTCAGGAGCCGACAGTCTTGGAATAACCGGCGCACTGAATTACCTGTCCGATCAGGGCGTGAATTCAATTTACTTCCTGCCCATGAATCTCGGTGGTGATGGACAGGAAACCTATCCGTTCGTAGGCGGAACAAAAACCTCATTTAATAAAACGCATTACGACATCAGCAAACTCTACCAGTGGAATCTGGTGCTGAATCACGCGCAGCGTCGAGGCATAGCGCTCAACATTGTTCTCAGCGAAACCGAACCCGGCAACGAACGCTGGCTTGACGACGGCAAACTGGGTGTAGAACGTAAACTGTTTTTTCGCGAACTCATCGCCCGCTTTGGCTATTTGCTCGCCGCCAAATGGAATCTGGGTGAAGAGAATGATTTTCCAGTGAGCGAACTTCGCGCCCATGCGCAGTACCTGAACACACTCGACTGGACAAAAAAGCCAATTGCGGTACACACGCAAATCAATAACTTTCGGGATTATGAAGAACTGGTCGGCGATGATCTGTTTAGCGCATCTTCAATTCAATACGACCCGCCAAGAGCTGACGAATTTGTAGAAACCTGGCGTAAACGTTCAGCCGATGCCGGCCGACCCTGGGTCATCGATATGGATGAAAACACCGGTGGTATTACTAACGCCAATGCGACCACTCGTCGCAAACAAATTTTGTATGACGTGTATTTCAGCGGTGGCAATCTCGAATGGTATTACGGCTATCACCCGCTGCCTTTGGGCGGTGATATCAACGCTGGTGACTTCCGACAACGTGATGCGATCTGGACCACCATGCGACATGCGCGCAATTTTATGCAAAGCCAGTTACCGTTCTGGCGTATGCAGCCCGCCGATAATCTTGTTTCCGGTGAAGACGGTGCATTTGGTGGTGCTGAAGTCTTTGCAGCACCAGGTGAAATTTACGCTATCTATCTGCCAAACGCATCAGGTAATCCATCACTTGATTTGCGATCGGCATCAGGCAGCTTCTCACAGCGATGGTTCAATCCGCGAAACGGTCAATTCGCCGGAGACGAACAAACCGTCGTGGGTGGCAGTCAGCTATCACTAGGCAGCCCGCCGTCCAGCAGCAACGACGATTGGGTCGTTCTGGTGAAATCACACAACGCGGAAGCGTTGCCTGATTTCACCGTGGCACAAACGCCCGTTGCCACAGAACCTGCAGCCACTAACGATCAAAGCCTTGCCGAAACAGCTAACGATCAAAACGCAGAAACTCAAGCACCAGAACAAACTGGTGACGACGCATCCGGTGATAGCCAGATTGCTAATAACGAAGAACTAACCGACGAAGTAGTTCCACCTCCACCTGAACCAGCACCGGTTAACGAGCCGCCATCGTTTCTTGCGCTTGAAGAGCTCCCACCTGCGATCCCCGGAGAACTCTACAATTTAAGTGTAATTGCCACTGACCCGGATGGTGTAGCTCCTGTGATTACCGCCGAAACACTGCCGGCAGGCATGAGGTTCAATCGCGTTGCGGATGGTGTGGCAGCAATCGAATGGCAGGTACCTGCATCTGTCACCGAGGCCGTAACGTTTGACATTGTCGCCATTGATGTACTGGACAATAATCTTAGAGCCACGTTAACAGTAACCATTCCAGTTATTTTAGGTGAAACCACATCCAGTGATTCTCCAACGCAACAGGAACTACCCGACTCTGAGGCGAACGCAAACTCGACTCAAACCGATAACGCTGACAACGCAGATACCATCGATACAGAGGCGCAAAACTCGCAGGAAAACAACCAAGCGGTAGAGTCTGACAACAATGCGAACGTTGTTGTCGATGTATCCGGCACTGATTTGCCACCTATTATCGTTGGTGCTCAGAACAAGCAGTTATTGGTTGGACAGACGTTGAAACAAACGATAGTTCCGGTAGATCCTGAAGGCATCGTTGCATCTTTACGGCTGGATACCGACACGGGCAACATCCTGTTTTCAGATAATGGAAACGGCAGTCGCGAGCTGACATGGACTCCAACCGAATCTGATATTGGCACTCACGAACTTCGCTTCATTGCCACCGATTCTGGAATTACTCCGCACGTGGTACAACAAGTCATGCAGATTGAAGTCATGTCTTCAGGCGAAGGTGTGCCGGATGATCAGAATAGTCCACCCAGCGTCAACTTTGAACCGATCTTTGTTCCAATTGATAATCTGGAAGTCCGCGAAGGCGATCAAATCAGCTTTATAGTGAATGCAATTGACCCGAATGGAAACCCACCAATTTTGCATGTGAACGCGCCGCCTGAAGGTGCAGTGTTTAGTGATAACGGTGATGGCACGAGAACATTCGGTTGGAATGTACCCGAGAATGCTGCTGAAAATATTCAATTGGAATTTGTAGCAACGGATACGGATGATCTGAGTGTTACCGTTGAACAGCAGGTAGTGATAAGAGTTATACGCTAGGTCAGCGTTGTGAGTTAACAGCAACTACTATAAGCGTTGACAGAAACCTTAGCCGGCAGAGTTTACCGGCTAAGTTTTGCCAGTAAACTAGCCTACTGATGCCAGCATGGCTTTGAAGTTATCCAGATCGACATTAAAGCTATTTTCACGCGTGTGCTTTTGGAAATCGACTGACCCCACTTTCTGAGCTTCTTTGAATTGAATGAGCCTGGGATAGTCTTCGGCAGTTTCAAGTATGGCGTGATAGTCGTGGCCGCACATTTGAGCAAGACCATAATAAAATGGGTAAACGTGGCGACCAAACAGTTCTACTACCTGAATGCCAGGCCGGCAAAAAACCATATTGGTCAGTGCACCACCGTGCGGTGAGATTAAGACATCGGCTCGGGCCAG
>CALJNA010000106.1 GCA_937981955.1 uncultured Granulosicoccaceae bacterium | reverse complement strand
TTTGACGATGGCAAGGCCGAGCCCGGTGCCGCCACTTTCGCGCGACAGGCCCTTATCGACCCGATAAAAGCGCTCGCTTAATCGAGACAGGTGTTGAGGTTCGATGCCTGGTCCATTGTCGACAACACTGAGTTCTGGCTGACCATCTGAGTTTATTTCCCAGGACACTGTTATATCGGTTCCGTAGTTCGTATAGTTGATCGCGTTCGCCACAAGGTTCGATGCGGCGCTGTAGATTTCGCTTTCTGATCCGAGCAGCAGCAAAGATTCATCGGCGTTAACATGAATCTGGTGATGTTCACCTTTGGTTTCTTTCAGCGTTTTTGCAATGCTGTCCAACATGGATGACATTAATATCGGATCACCTTCGTTCTCACCCAGGGGATTACCTTCCAGTTTGGATAGCTCAAGTAAATGATCGACAATGTGCTGCATCCGATCGCTTTGAGTTTGTACGTTAACTAAGTTATCTCGCAGCTGTGGTTGCAGTTGATTATCTTCAAGAATCATTTCCAGATAACCGCGCATCACGGTTAACGGTGTGCGTAGCTCATGCGAGACATCAGCAACAAATGCTTTACGCATCTCGCGTACCTTGACGCGTTGCGTAATGTCACGAGCAATCAACACGGTCATGCCTTTACCGGCTTTAACCTTGATCATCGACAAGGTTTTATCAGGCAGTACAGGAGACTGAATCTCCACTTCGGTGCCAGGTTCAGCGTCACCGAGGTAGCTCAACATTTCGGGGGCGCGAAGCAGGTTATCAATGCGTTGTCCCCGATCACGCTCTTCCTGAATGTTCAGAAGTGTCAGGGCGGCTGCATTACTCCATTGAATATTGCGCTGATGATCGAATACCACAGTGGCATCGGGCAGTTCAGCAGCAAGGCTGTTAAAGCGGGCCAGGGCAGATCGGTAACGATTTTTTTGTTTGCGACTGTAGGCTTTTTCGCGATGTATCAAGCCAACAACCTGATTCATCAGACCCGCTGTGGGAGGCGCTTTTGACGAGGCAGCACCGGTTTCCAGCCATTGGACAATATTCGCCATACGTATTAGAAGCCAAACCGTGTAGGTACAGCAGAACACCAGCGTTGTGGCAACCGGCTGGCCAATAACCAGGCCAATAATAAAACCGGATATCAGCGCACCGATAAACCACCCCAGCTCTGTTCGAAGCAGGGAGTTCATGTGCGTCGATGTGACAAGGATTCCATGCGCCAGATGATACCGCTTTGCCCCCCGCGATGGCGCTACTCAGAGTGATTTCTGAGCATGGATTTGCGGTTTATGACGTAATTTGAGGCAAGCCCTTGACGGTTAGGCGATATCCTGCGCCACGCACGGTTTCGAGCATTTTGTCGGCTTCAGCCGGTTTGAGAATTTTTCGCAAGCGCAATATGTGCACATCGACAGTACGCTCCTCAATGAACGTACCGCTGCCCCACACGTGATCGAGCAGCTGGCTCCGGCTGTAAACACGCTCCGGGTTTTCCATGAAAAACCGTAACAGTTTGAACTCGGTGTGTCCCAGCTCTAGTGGATGGGGGTTGCCGGACGTCTTGACGGCGTGCGCACGGTGGGTGGAGGTGTTAATGCGCAGCAGTCCAACACTAAGTGTAGAGTCACTCGTCTGGCTATCCCGGCTTCGTCGCAACAGGGCTTTAATGCGCGAATTGAGCTCTTTGGGAGAAAACGGTTTAGTGACATAGTCGTCGGCACCGGCGTCAAGTCCGGCCGTAACATCGTCTTCTTCGACACGGGCCGTGATCATGATGATCGGCATATCTCGTGTTCCTTCGCCACTGCGCAAAGATCGAACAAACTCGAGTCCACTGCCACCGGGCAGCATCCAATCCACCAGCGCAACATCGATGCGGTTATCGGACAGGACTTTGCGTGCAGCGGCAACGTTTGGTACCGCGATTACTGTGTGACCTTGTCGCTCAAGCGAAAAAGTCAGCATCTCGCGGATTGATTCTTCGTCTTCTACCGCTAATATATTTGCAGGTGTGGCCATGTCGGCAGGCACGCGTGTCATAGATATTATTACTCACGAAGGGGGCGTTTTTTCCGAACACTTCGTGAGCCTAGTGTGAGATTATGACAGCTGCGTGACATCCAGAGAAGAAAAGACACGAGCAATGGTGTTCCGTATCGGCACTCTCGCGACGAGAAACTGTGAACCCAGTCAGGCCCGGAAGGGAGCAGCTGCAGCAGTGGATTCGGGCGCCGGGATGCGGCTGGTACGGAATGCCGCCTTTTTACCACCAAGGTACTTGAGTTATCGCGAAGCACAATGAGTAGCTACCAGGTCCTTGCGCGCAAATGGCGCCCCTCGCAGTTTTCCGACATGATCGGGCAAGAGCATGTGTTGCGCGCTCTTATCAACGCGCTCGACAATCAACGTATTCATCATGCTTACCTGTTCACCGGCATGCGCGGTGTGGGCAAAACAACGATTGCGCGGGTGTTCGCCAAATGCCTTAACTGCGAAACCAATGGCGTGAGTGCCAACCCGTGTGGCACCTGTTCGGCCTGTCAGGATATCGATGCCGGACGATTCTTCGATTTGATCGAAGTGGATGCAGCATCTCGCACCAAAGTCGATGAAACCCGAGAGCTTCTGGAAAACGTGCCTTATGCACCGGCAAGCGGACGCTACAAGGTTTATCTGATCGATGAGGTGCACATGTTTTCAACACACAGTTTTAATGCGTTGTTGAAAACGCTCGAAGAGCCGCCGGAGCACGTTAAGTTTTTGCTCGCCACCACCGATCCGCAAAAAGTGCCGGTAACGGTCTTGTCGCGTTGTCTGCAATTTAATCTTAAACGTATGGGCAGCGCCCGACTGGCTGATTATCTTGCACACATACTTGATACCGAAACGATGCAACACGATCGGCCGGCGCTGGAGCTTATAGCCCGGGCCGCTGATGGCAGTGTTCGTGATGCACTGAGTCTGGTTGAACAGGCTGCAGCGTTTGGTGGTGGTGAAGTTCGCGCGAACGATGTCGAGTCCATGTTGGGTCGGGTATCCACCGATCGATTGATTGAACTGTTGGGTAGTATTGGTCAGGCGGATGCCAAAACGACCTTTGAGCAAGTGGATGCCATGGCTGAATACGCGCCAGACTATGTGCAAATGACTGGCGAATTGTTGTCCATATTGCACCGCATTGCATTATTGCAAAGCGTACCGGACACCGCCGATGAATCTGTATCGGGAACTGATCGTTTACTGGAGCTGGCGAAAACACTCAGTGCAGAAGAGATTCAACTGTATTACCAGATAGGCCAGCATGCGCGTCGTGACATGCCTTACTCCAGTGATCAGCGCGAAGCGTTCGACATGGCCTTGTTACGCATGATGACGTTTGCACCACAAAATGCTTTTGCTGCGCTGCCATCTGCCGATCAATCCGCACAGTCGTCCGTAGTGGGTGCTGCAACAACAAGCGCTGTCGCGAACGCTAATGGACCAGCAACAAGTGCTGCCAGTGCGAAGCCTTCTCCAGCAGCAACGAACAAGAAGGGTAGTGCTGCACCAGCTACCACCGAAGAAAAAACCGAAGCACCAAAAGAAACTACGACAGAAACTTCGGAAATAAAAAAGGAAGAAAAAAAAAGCGCAGTAAAAAGTGATACGGCACGCGAACTTGCCGCTGCAGCCTTAGCCGCAGCCAACGCACCGGATTCAGCTTTACCGGTCAACCCACGTCGTGCTAAAGCTGCGCATGCAACAACAACCGACGGCTTGGTAGCTGACACCACAGCAACCAACCCAGCGTCAGCCGACCCAGCGCCAGCCGACCCAGCGCCAGCCGACCCAGCGCCAGCGAAAAAAAATATTAAACCAGCTGCACCGGCAAAGTCCTTCGATCCCGTGTCTTTGGATTCCATTCAATCGGAGAACTGGGCCGACACGGTTGGAAAACTGCCTTTATCAGGTATGCCGCGCCAACTCGCAGCGCAGTGCGTGTTCCATACTCGGGAGGGCACGCACCTGAATCTGCAGCTGGAAACACCGCAGGAACATTTGAACACGGCACAATTCAGAGCGCGTTTTCAAACGGCGTTAAGTGAGTACACAGCAGAAGACGTCACTATCGAAATTGAAACTGTTAATGAAGAACTGAACACGCCGGCTCGCATAGAGCAAAAAAGACAAGATGATGCACTCGCTGCAGCGCGGGTTGCAATAGATGAAGATCCATTGGTAAAAGAATTATTGTCCGGTGTGGACGGTGTGGTTGATCAGAACAGTGTCCAACCTGTTGACAGCACAGACAACTCTTAAGAGGTGAGTATGAAAGGTGGTATTGGTGATTTAATGAAGCAGGCCCAGCAAATGCAGGCCGATATGCAGAAGGCGCAGGAAGAGATCGCCAACATGCAAATTGAAGGACAAAGTGGCGCCGGTCTGGTTAAGGTCACTATGAACGGCCAGCATGAGTTATTGCGCGTAACCATCGACGATTCCTTAATGGGTGACGACAAGGAAATGCTGGAAGACCTGATCGCTGCTGCGGTTAATGATGCGTCGCAAAAACTGGCTGTTGAAAGCAAGGGTAAAATGAGTGGATTGACCGCCGGGCTGGAACTGCCACCGGGCATGAAGATGCCGTTCTAATGAGCGTGAGTCTGCTCGACGAACTGGTCGATGCGCTGCGTTGCTTGCCAGGTGTGGGACCAAAGTCTGCGCAACGCATGGCCTTGCATTTACTCCAGCGCGATCGAAAGGGTGCGGCGCGCCTTGGTGAAGTCATGAGTCGCGCCATGGAAACGGTGCAACACTGCGAGCAATGCCGAATTTTCACAGAGAACAACTTGTGTTCCTGGTGCTCCGATACATCACGGGATGCCGCTCAGTTGTGTGTGGTGGAAAATCCTGCCGATGTGCTCGCGATTGAAAAAGCCACCGAATATCGCGGTAAATTCTTTTTACTGTTGGGGCATTTGTCGCCGCTTGATGGCGTTGGACCAAAAGATCTGGGTCTGGATTTACTCGAAGCCCGTTTGAATACAGGCGAGGTTACTGAGCTTACGCTTGCGACCAATCAAAGTGTTGAAGGGCAGGCGACAGCGCGTTACATCACCACGCTTGCAACCGATCGAAACGTGGCAGTGCTGCAAATTGCGCGAGGCATACCAGTGGGTAGCGAGCTGGAATTTGCCGATGGCAATACATTGTCAGTCGCGTTCGAACAACGCACGCCTGTGTAAGCGTCCCTTAACAAGCACTCTGTACAAGCACTCTGTGCAAGCACGCTGTTGTTACTCTAGATTTTAAACACCTTCTCGCGATACACCTGTAGCTCTGCAATTGACTCGCGAATATCATCCAGCGCCAAATGCGTGCTTTTTTTGCGAAAGCTGTTTGCAATGGCAGGCTCCCATCGCCTCACCAGTTCTTTGATGGTGCTGACATCAATATTGCGGTAGTGAAAGTAGGTTTCCAGTTCCGGCATGGTGCGCACCATGAACCGACGGTCCTGGCAGATGCTGTTGCCGCACATTGGCGACTTTCCGGCACTGACCCAGTTTTGCAAAAAGGCGATGGTGCTCGCTTCAGCGTCTGCCATGCTGTCCTGACTTTGCTGTACGCGTTCCAGCAAGCCGGATGAACCGTGATGTGTCTGGTTCCATTCATCCATACCATCAAGTAAAGCCTGTTCGCATTGAATGGCATGTACAGGTCCTTCAGCCAGAATGTTCAATTCAGCATCGGTAACAATGGTAGCGATCTCAATAACAGTGTCGGTATCCGGGTCCAGACCGGTCATTTCCAGATCAACCCAAATCAGATTGTCGTCATTCACTGGCATGCAAGCGTTTTCCGTGTTGAATTGTATTAAATGCGCAAGACATATATTCAAGCACACTCCGCGCCGTGCTGCTTATCTGTCTGCAACTAACCGTGTTACAGTAAAAAGGTTACAGCAATATAAGTGATTTTTACGGTATGAATGACTTTGCCTGAACATTATCGGGTTATCGCCAATTTTGGTGCAGCGGTCGCTGCCCTCGATTCGGCTGGGCAAGTGCATCAGGCTGTGCCGCTGACCAAGCTTCCGCAACTGGTGGCCGGCGACAAAGTCCTTTGTGAAAAAGAGGGTGAAACCGCAGGTTTAAGAGTCGTAAGCTTGCTCGAACGCGATGGGGTTCTGTCCCGAATTGATCGGCGTGGGCAACCCAAGCCATTAGCCGCCAATGTGTCTCACCTCGCTATTGTCTCAGCATCCAAACCCGGCTTAGACACACTGCTCATCGACCAGTTTTGCATTGCCGCAGAGCTTGCCGGCATCGATGCAATGGTGGTAATTAACAAGTCTGACCTTCTCGATGACGAACAGCATCGGCAATGCGTTGACATGTTGGATGTGTATCAGGCCATTGGATACAGCGCGGTATTAATCGACACCAAAACCGAAGGCAAGTTTGAGCCACTGCTCGATGCGCTGTCTGGTAAAACGCTGGTGCTGGTCGGAGCATCAGGTGTTGGCAAGTCATCCATCGTTAAGCGCTTGTTACCCGATCTGGATGTACGCGTCGGGGCGATATCCGAAGCCACCGGTCTTGGCTCGCACACCACAAGCGTCACCTACTGGTATGAACTGGGCAGTGGTGGTTCAATCATCGATTCGCCGGGTGTCAGGCAGTTTTCTGTTTCGCATTTGTCGGCGCACGATGTTCGGCGTGGCTATCGTGAATTGGCAGACGCTGCCGTGCATTGCAAGTTCTCGGATTGCCTGCATGTCGTCGAACCCGATTGTGCTGTGAAGCAGGGTGTCAAGGACGGCTCGATCGCACAATGGCGATACGATAACTATCGTAAGCTAGCCGAACTCTAGAAGTTTGTTAATACGAATCTGCAATAACGCGCAACGAACTTCACGCACAGCCATATTCAACAGCGTTTGATCAAGCCCCGGTTTCTATCGGCGTTGTGTCGCTGTTGCCCCACGCCGACCATGCGCCATCGAGTGCGCTGACCTGATCAAAGCCGAGGTGTTTCAAAACCAGGTAAGTCATTGCTGAACGTTGATGTGTCTGACAGTAAACAACAACGTGCTGCTCATCATTGATATTAATGTTTGCGAACAGCGTTTTTAAATCTTCGTCCGGTTTGAGTGCACCGGATGCATCAAACACCTCGGTCCACTCTGAGTGTATAGCGCCAGGGACGTGCCCGCCGCGCGCACTTCGTACGTCAGTCCCGGCAAATTCTGCCGCCGTTCTAACATCAAGCAAGGTCAGTGCGTTGGTATCGAGTTGCGATTGCACCGCTTTAATGTCGAGCACGTTACCGGGCTGGAATTGAAGCTCAAGCTGGCTTGCGGCTCTTTCCACCGGAACGTTGCTGATAGCCAGCGCTGCGTTTTGCCAGGCAGTGAATCCACCGTTCAGCCAGCTGGTGGCGCTAAAGCCATAGGCGTGCAGCACCCAGATGAGCCGGGCAGCAGCACTTCCGCCACCGGCATCGTAGGCCACAAGATGATCATCGGGTTGCAGTCCAATCGCGGCAGCCAATGCGTTGACGCCTTCCTGATTTGGTAAAAGTCCCCCTACGGGCGGTTCGACACGGTTCAGAAATGCGGTGTCCAGGTGCACCGCATTGGGGATATGTCCGTCGCTGTAGGCCTCCAGCGCGCGTAAATCGACAATTTTCAGTTTCCCGGTATTTGCTGATGCCAGCGCTTCAGGCGTGACGACAAGTGGCAGGTTCATGACGTGGTTCTCATGGCAAAGGCGAGTATTTGAGACTTGTTAGTGAACTATACCTGTATTGAAGGTCATAGGAAGTATGGCTACTTTTACTTTAATAAACTTAAACACTGATATGATCTCGACAGCGAAAAGCACGCGTACGGCGACTCATGGGAGAAGTGCCGCACCTGCTCCACAAAATGCCGTAGTGAAAGCGCAAGTTGCATCAGCGCCAGCACCCGCGGAAGGGAACAAATCGTTGAGCGAGAAAGACATAGACTTCGCGCTGGTACAGCGCGTGCAACGAGGGGACAAGAAAGCCTTCGATCTGCTGGTGCTCAAATACCAGAACAAGATCGGTCATCTTGTCTCTCGATATGTGCACGATGCGCACGAGTCGCAGGATGTCACTCAGGAAGCATTTATTAAAGCGTATCGCGGCCTGAAAAATTTTCGCGGTGACAGTGCGTTTTATACCTGGCTTTATCGCATTGCGATAAACACGGCAAAAAATCATCTGGTCACGATGAGTCGTAAAATCAGTGATACCGGTGTTGATGCTGCAGATGCAGAACAATATGACGGTGGCAGTGCACTACGAGAGTATGCAACGCCAGACAGAGAAATGATCACAGAACAAATTGCTCAAGTGGTGCAGGATTCGATTAATGCATTACCAGAAGACTTACGCATGGCAATCACTTTGCGAGAATTTGATGGGATGTCATATGAAGACATAGCCACGGCCATGGAATGCCCCATTGGCACCGTACGCTCAAGAATTTTCCGCGCTCGCGAAGCGATTGATACCAACCTCGAGCCGCTGCTCGATGAAAAACGCAGGTAGTAGTATGAACAACAAAGACAAAGAAATGCTGTCGCAACTCATGGATGGTGAATGGCAGGATCTGAATTCGGCAAACAGCGTTAAAGCTGCGTGCGCCGATGATCAGTTGAAATCAACCTGGTCGCGTTACCACCTTATTCGTGATGTGATCAGAAACGATGAAATCCGCGTTGACACTGGATTAACCGACCGCATCAGTCAGGCCATTGCTGATGAGCCGGCGTACAGTAATGTTTCACCGATTGGTCTGGCAGACTCCGGTGCAAGCACAAGCGATCATCAAACCAACAGCCATGTTCACGAACTGAATAATGACGCTAAACCACGTCAATCAGGTGGTTGGAGAACTGCGTTCGGTGGCTTGGCAATTGCCGCCAGTGTTGCTTTGGCGACGGTCCTTGGCATGAATGTCTGGCAGGGTGCGCCGAACTCGGGCGCAGTTTCGGGTTCAAACGCACAATCCATTGCCAGCAATCCTGCTGTACAGGTGCCAGGTGTTGTACTGCCTGAAGTGGAGCTGGTATCGAATAAAGGCACTTATTGGGTCACGCCAGAGGAAAAACGCAGTGCGGCTGCTGAAAAACGTTTGAATATGTTACTTTCGGCGCATATCGAACGATCGCCAACGGCTGAGCGAACTGGTATGTTGCCGTACTCCAGACTCGTTGGATACGATTCAGTTACTTCGGAGTAATTCAGTTTTGCACAACCCAAGCTCGTTTTTCCGACGCGCAGCAAGTTCACTGGCGCTGGCCACTGTGGTCATCGTCTCGCCTCTGGCTGTGGCCGGTGGTGAGACACCCGAAGACCTCATCCGGAAAATGTCAAAGGCGCTAACCAGCCTGAACTATGAAGGCAGTTTTGTGCATGTGCGTGACGACCATGTCGAAGCAATGAGCATCGTGCACAGTAGTGACAACGGTGGTGAACTTGAGTACATGTTGTCACTGAACGGTGAAGCCCGAGAGGTGTTTCGTAATCGCTCCCTGGTCACGTGCATCTGGCCGAACTCAAAGTCGGTCATTGTCAGCGATTCCAAACAGCGGCAGATTCTGCCCAACATTGATGCGTCACTGGCCAACAGTGAGTCCTACGAAATGAGCATGCTCAAGCCCGATCGCGTAGCTGGAAAAGACACACACGTTGTCGCGATCAAGCCGCGTGACAACTACCGCTATGGTTATAAATTCTGGGTGGATGCCGAAACAAACATGTTGTTACGTTCCATGTTGCTTAACACGGAAAACAATCCGATAGAACAAGTGATGTTTACGAACATTTCCTATCCGGAATACATTGCGCCCGAACGTTTTAAAACGCCGGGTAAGCGAATTGATACTTACAACACGCAAATACCGAAAAAGGCCATTATTGGTGCGCACAAAAACCGCGTTGAGTTTGAAAGCCTGCCAACTGGTTTCGCTGAGGTCTCGGAAACCTTTCAGTCCATGCCAATCAACGATGGGCCGGTCAGTCATGTCATGCTTTCAGATGGCATGGCGTCGGTGTCGGTCTATGTCGAGTATGTACCCAAAGACGAACAGGCCAAAATCAGTCTTGGCATGTCATCGATGGGTGGTATGAATGCGTTTACGCACAGTCTGCCCAATGCGTTAATCACTGTAGTTGGTGAAGTGCCTCCGGCTACTGTGGAAGCGATTGCCGTTGCTGTTCAATTAGTGGAGTGATTCGCCGCGGCACGGTTAAAACTGTCTTACAGCGTTCCGAGCCGGTTCACGCGTCGCACGCCCCTTTTGAACACCCGCACCTTAATAACCTGCAACCTGATGTTCCTGATCACCGGCCGGTAAGTCGTTGTACAGTGCAGCTTGAGATGCTGACTGGTTGTGGCAGCTGCGCCTCATCTGGCGGCTGTGGTTTACAGTTACTGCCTGTTAATCAGGCACCAGTGGAAATCGAAGCCTTGGTCACCAGCGGCACTGGCGTCGACGTCGGCGACCAGGTTACGGTGCAGCTCACCGAGCCTGGACGTGAATGGTTACGAGTGGTGTGCATGGCCTACGGGATACCCACTTTAGCCATGATAATCGGCGCTGTGGCAGGCTATTGGGCCGCCATCTGGGTGCAACAGCCGCAGTATGCGGAAGGCTTCAGTGTGTTGGGGTTTTGCCTCGGTCTCACTGGTGGGCTAATTGCATGGGATAGATCGGAAAAATCGACCGGCAAATGCGCGGCACTGCGCGAATCCATCGATTCAGCAGCCATTGTGGGTGTTGTAGCAAAAGCAGGAGAATTTGAATGAGAAACGTGCTGATCAAACTGATCGCATTGGTTTTTTTGTGTCACCCGGCGTGGGTATTCGCACTAAGCGGCTTACCTGACTTTACCACCCTGGTTAAACAGAACCACGAGGCGGTGGTGAATATCAGTGCCCGACAATCCAGCGATACTAATAGTGGTTTTCCCAGTCTTGGTGACCCTGATATTGATAAACGCATTGAAGAATACGAACGTGATCGCCGAGCGCCATCACCGTTTGAGGGCAACGGGCTGGGGTCCGGGTTTATTATTTCATCCGATGGATTCGTGCTGACAAACAATCATGTGGTTGAAGGTGCGGACGATGTCATCGTGCGATTGCACGATCGACGAGAATTACGCGCCAAGGTCGTTGGCACCGACCCAAGGTCGGATGTTGCGGTGCTTAAAGTCGATGCCCAGAATTTGCCAAGCGTTGTCATTGGTAACAGTGATCAGCTGGAAGTCGGTGCATGGGTGCTGGCCATTGGTTCACCATTCGGCTTTGATTTCTCGGTAACCGCAGGCATTGTCAGTGCAACCGGTCGCGCGCTGCCAAACGAAAGTTATGTGCCGTTCATTCAGACTGATGTTGCCATTAACCCTGGTAACTCAGGCGGACCGCTGTTTAATCTTGATGGCGAAGTCATTGGGATTAACTCGCAAATTTACAGTCGCACTGGCAGCTTTATGGGCTTGTCTTTCGCCATACCAATAGAGCTCGCTATGGATGTTGCCAACCAGCTAAAGAGTGTTGGCAGAGTGTCTCGTGGCTGGCTCGGCGTTAATATCCAGGAAGTCACCATGGAACTGGCAGAGTCGTTCGGCATGCCAATCGCACACGGTGCACTGGTCAGTGCGATTTTGCCCGACAGTCCTGCGTCGCGCTCTAAGTTGCAGGTGGGCGATGTCATCACGCATTTTGATGGTCGCAAAGTAGAACGTTCATCGTCTTTGCCCCCGCTGGTTGGACGTGTGCCGGTCAATAGTGATGCTCAGCTGCGCGTGGTTCGTGAAGGCAATGCCATTGAGGTAATTGTGAACATAGGCGAACTGCCGGGTCAGCAGGAGCTGGCGCAAGCCTATAGCCCGAATCGTTCCGTGCAGCCAAATCCACTGAAGCTCAATGTTGAGCCACTGGATGAAGCGACCCGTGAACAGTTTGGTGTGGATAAAGGCGGCGTTATCGTGAGTCGGGTGATCAGCGACGGTCCTGCCGATCTTGCCGGTATTGAGCCGGGCGACATCCTGCTTATGGTTGATAACAAACCGGTGGACAGCCCGTCCGAATTTGCCACAGTGGTTGCACAGCTCGGCGACAGTAAATCGGTTGCCGTGCTGGTTCAGCGCGACAGCGGGCCGGTTTTTCTTGCGCTGCAGGTCAGCGAGTAAAGATTGCCCTCAGCGATCAGTCACAGCTTGCTGTCGAAGCCTGAAGCATGTTGAACAAGCCCTGCATACCCCTGACGCTCTATATGCGTCAGGGTTGCCATTTGTGTGAAGACATGCAGCAGCAAATTCATGAGCTGCTGGACACGGACAGCTATTCGCTCGAACTGATCGATATCGACGCCGATCCTGCATTGAAAGCCCGATTTAACGAGTGGGTTCCCGTGCTGGTTCATGCCGATCAGGAAATTTGCCACCACTTTCTCGACCTGAAAGCGCTTCGCGCGGCGCAGGCAGGCTACAATACGTCTATCGACTGTTCGCTTTGACTTAACAAACGGCAGAATCCAATAACTGGCCCCCGACTTCACGCTCAACATGTTCAGCGCATTAGGCAGGGCCATCTTTTTTAGCACATGCAGCAAAACATCCGTAATTTCTCGATAATCGCCCACATTGATCATGGTAAGTCCACGCTGGCAGACCGATTCATTCAGGTTTGCGGTGGTCTGACCGAACGCGAGATGTCTGAACAAGTGCTCGACTCAATGGATATTGAGCAGGAGCGCGGCATTACCATCAAGGCGCAGGCCGTATCGCTGGACTACACCGCACGCTCTGGCGAGGTCTATCACCTGAACTTTATCGATACGCCGGGCCACGTCGATTTCTCGTACGAGGTCAGTCGCTCCTTGTCGGCGTGCGAGGGTGCTTTACTGGTGGTTGATGCGTCGCAAGGTGTCGAAGCTCAGAGTGTGGCCAACTGCTACACCGCTATCGAGCAAGACCTGGAAGTTATCACGGTACTGAACAAAATCGACTTGCCGGCTGCCGATCCCGAGCGGGTGGTTGACGAAATCGAAGAGGTGATTGGTGTGGAAGCACACGATGCTGTGCATACCAGCGCCAAGACCGGTGTTGGTGTGGAGGATGTGCTTGAACAACTGGTTGAACGCGTACCGGCACCCGATGGCGACAGCGAAGCGCCGGTAAAAGCCCTGATCATTGATTCATGGTTCGACAACTTTGTCGGTGTTATCACGCTGGTCAGAATGGTCGATGGTGTGCTGCCACGTCGCTCAAAGATACAGATTATGTCTACGGGGCGAACATTTCAGGCCGACCAGGTCGGTGTGTTCACGCCAAAAAGAACACCGCTAGATCAACTTTCCGCTGGCGAGGTTGGCTTCATTATCGCCGGTATCAAGGAAATTGAAGCGGCGCGTGTGGGCGATACCATAACGCTTGCCTCACGACCTGCTGAAGAACCGCTACCGGGTTTTAAAGAGATTCAGCCAAGGGTTTTTTCCGGCATGTACCCGATCGATGCCGATGACTACGAAGCGTTTCGTGAAGCACTGCAGAAGCTTCGGTTAAACGATGCAGCCCTGCATTTCGAGCCGGAAACTTCCACGGCGCTCGGGTTTGGTTTTCGCTGTGGCTTTCTTGGCATGTTGCACATGGAAATTGTTCAGGAACGGCTGGAACGTGAATACAATCTGGACTTGATCACCACAGCGCCAACAGTGGTGTACGAAATTGTCGACAACAAAGGCGAGATTACCTACATTCATAACCCGTCAGGGTTACCCGAAGTGAACAACATCAGTGAAATCCGCGAACCCATCATCCAGGCGAATATTTTATTGCCGCAGGACTATGTGGGTGAGGTGATCAAACTCTGCGTTGAAAAACGTGGCGTACAGCTGAATATGCAATACCTTGGCAGGCAGGTGTCGTTATCTTATGACTTGCCACTGAGCGAGGTGGTGCTCGACTTTTTTGATCGATTGAAATCGGTCAGTAAAGGCTATGCGTCGTTCGACTATGAATTCAAGCGTTTCCAGGTATCGAATCTGGTGAAGGTGGATATTTTGATCAACGGCGAGAAAGTCGATGCACTGGCCAGCATTATCCACAAAGATCGATCTCAGTCGCGCGGTCGCGAATTGGCTGAACGCATGAAAGAAATTATTCCAAGGCAAATGTTTGAAGTTGCTGTGCAGGCGGCCATCGGTTCTCACATCATCGCCCGTTCCAGTATCAAAGCACTGCGTAAGAACGTGACAGCCAAATGTTATGGTGGCGATGTGTCGCGTAAACGTAAACTGCTCGAGAAGCAGAAAGCGGGTAAGCGACGCATGAAGCAAGTTGGGCGAGTGGAAATTCCTCAAGAGGCTTTTCTCGCAGTGCTTCAGGTGGACCGTAAGTGATGCAAACTGCTAGGCTAATCGTATGAGCTTTCCTTTAATTCTGGTTCTCGTCACTTTCGTCACGGGTGTCTACTGGCTAATCGATGTGCTGTTTTTCGCCAAAAAACGCCAGGGCGATGAACCGATACTCGTCGAATACGCTCGCTCGTTTTTCCCGGTGCTGTTTATCGTGCTGGTGCTGCGCTCATTTCTGTTTGAGCCGTTTCGTATTCCCAGTGGCTCCATGATTCCGACCCTGCTGGTCGGTGATTTCATCCTTGTCAGCAAGTTCAGCTACGGGGTCCGGCTGCCGGTTATTCACACCAAAATTCTGGACACCGGCTCGCCCCAAACGGGTGATGTGGCGGTATTTCGCTTTCCGCGTGACCCGAAAATCGACTACATCAAGCGCGTAGTCGGGGTTCCTGGCGACAAAATCACCTTGCGAGGCAAGGAGTTGCTGATAAATGGTGAGGCGATCGAATATTCTCCGAAAGAGGCTTATGTAATGCCCGGAACGGACGACATAATGCTTGGCATGTCACGTCGCAGCGAAACGCTGGGCGATGTCGTGCACGAGATCTTGGTCGATAATTCCGGGTCTGTCAGCGAGCAAAGTGTGGAAGTTCCCGAAGGCATGTACTTCATGCTGGGGGATAATCGTGACAGAAGTAACGACAGCCGTTTTTGGGGCTTCGTTCCTGAAGAAAACCTGGTAGGCAAGGCCAAGTATATCTGGATGCACTGGCACAAAGGCATCTTGTGGAGCCGACTGGGAGACAGAATCCAATGACAGATTCTTGCAACACGAAAAAAACGATTAACAGTTTATCTTCTAACCGATGCGGGCTACCTAAGCAGCAGAAAGGCATGTCTTTTTTAGCCGTGTTCGCTCTGGTTTCACTCATTGCATTCGTTGGCCTGTTCACATTCAAAGTGGTTCCTCCTTATCTTGAATTCATGACGGTCTCAAAAATCGCTGATGATTTGGCTGCCAATTCGGAAGTGATGAAGCTGCCAAAGAGCAAAGTCAATTCTTACATCGCGCAGGCTTATCGCACCAACAGCTTGTGGGACTTGAAACCGGATGAAACCATTAAGTTGACCAAAGACGGTCGCAAGGGTTACAAGGTTGAAGTTGACTACGAAAAGCGCGCTAATCTTTTTAGTAACATCTATGTTGTCACTAAATTCCAAAAGGAAGCCGGTCAGAATTGATCAGCTGTTTCCGGTCAGGTAATCTTTGAACGAGCTGACCCGTCTATCTAAACGCATTGGCCACGAATTTGCCGATGCTTCTCTGGCAGAAGAAGCGCTGACCCACGGTTCAGCCGGTCGTAAAAATTACGAGCGGCTGGAATACCTTGGCGATGCTCTGCTCAATTTTGTGATAGCAGATGTTATTCACGCCGAACGTCCGGAGCTGGACGAGCACGCGCTAAGCCGTCTTCGCGCCTCCATCGTACGCAATAAAACCCTTGCCGGTGTGGCCCGCGAACTCGATCTGGGCGACTTCATCAAAATGGGCAAGGGCTCGCTGAGCAGCGGTGATTTCAATCGTGATTCGACACTTGCCGATGTGGTTGAATCGTTAATCGGCGCGGTGTTTCGTGATGCAGGTTTTGACGCTGCCCGTGCCATGATCCTGCGTTTGTTCGACTCGCGTCTGAAAGACATGACACCGGTTGATGAACTAAAAGACCCCAAAACACGACTGCAGGAACTATTGCAGGGCCGCGGCCTCGATCGGCCCATCTATACCGTGGTTAAAACCGAAGGCAAGGTTCATGAGCCGGCGATAACAGTGACCTGCCAGGTAGCCTCGCACAACGTCACGGTGTCACGCGTGGCAAGCAGTCGACGTAAAGCTGAGCAAGCCGCTGCAGCCGAAATTCTTGATAGAGCAGACGAACTGTTGCCACTGCCAGTTAAATAGATCGCTTGTTGTTAAACTGGTCGTATGACAAGTATTCCTGGTAACACCAATCAAACCCGCTGCGGCACTGTTTCCATTGTGGGTCGGCCCAATGTGGGCAAGTCGACACTGCTGAACCGGCTGGTCGGCCAGAAGCTCAGTATCACGGCGCACAAACCACAAACCACCCGACACAGCATTACCGGCATTAAAACCGATAGCAACGTACAAATCATCTACGTTGATACGCCCGGTATTCATGTGGATGGCAAGCGTGCGTTAAACCAGGTGCTTAATCGTACTGCGTCCTCTTCGTTGCATGATGTCGATGCGGTTTTGATGCTGGTGCAGGCCATGGTCTGGAACGATGATGATAAACGCACGTTCGAATTGGTCTGTAACTCGGGCACGCCGTTTTATCTTGTGGTGAACAAAATTGACAAGGTCAAGAAGAAATCCGATTTGCTGCCTTTTCTGACAACCCTGCCAACCCACGAAAACTTACAAGATGTGCTGCTCATTGCTGCACGCTCAGGCGATGGCGTAGATCAGCTGGAATCAGCGGTTACATCGCATCTGCCTGAAGCGCCGTTTGTTTATGGTGAAGATGATTTAACCGATCGTTCTTCGCGCTTTTTAGCATCCGAAGCGGTACGCGAGCAACTGACCCGATTTCTCTCCGCTGAGTTGCCATATTCACTCACCGTTGAAATTGAACAATTTGAAGAGTCGCCGGAACTGATACGTATCGGTGCGGTTATCTGGGTCGAGAAAAGTTCGCAGAAAGGCATCATTATCGGTAAGGGCGGTGAACGCCTGAAAGAGGTCGGTTCACGGGCGCGGCAGTCTATGGAAGTGTTGTTCGATTGCAAAGTGTTTTTGCAGTTGTGGGTGCGAATTAAAGAGGGCTGGGCAGATGATGAACGCGCCCTGCGATCGCTGGGGTACGAGAAGCCGTGAGCGATGCTGTATCGCTACAAGCTGGCTACTTGCTGCACTACACACAATACGGCGACACCAATTTCATTGTTGACTTTTTCTCGTTAGAACACGGGCGAGTATCCCTACTGGCCAAAGGCGCGCGCTCATCAAAACCACGAACACGTGCACTGTACCAACCGTTCAGACCATTGTTGTTATCCTGGTGGGGCAACCATGAGCTGCGCACGCTCACCGGTATTGAAGAAAGCGGTCGGGCACTCACACTGGAAGGCTCGGCCTTGCCATGTGGTTATTATCTAAATGAAATTATTCTTCGACTGCTGGCAAAAGACCAGCCGCAGTCTATGTTGTTTGCGCATTACTCGCTTGCGTTGGCGCAACTCGCAGAACAACCGGATAAACCCGAGCCCATTTTGCGCACATTTGAACTGCAATTGCTCGAAGCGCTGGGTTTGCTGCCAGAATTTGCCCATTGTCGTCACGATGGTGAGTCTATTCAGCCGGATGAGCGCTACCTTTTCTACCCTGGATCGAATCAGGCCATATTGGTGCCCGAAGAGAATCAACATATTGCCATTCCAAAAAAAACCGTACCGGAGGCTGTGTATCACTCCGATGGTGAAACGCTTGATGTGGGTGTGCCCGTTAGTGGCCGGACAATGCTTGCCCTGGCGACGTTTGAAATCGACGACCCGGATGTGCTGCGCGAGATAAAACCATTAATGCGGCGTTTGTTGCAGTTGCATTTGGGTAATAAACCGCTGAACAGTCGAGAGTTGTTCTCGTCGTTAACACCACCACCGCCGCCGCCACCAAACGCCGGTATCGCGGCAGCAGACGAAACAGCGTCAAACCCCGCCACCAGTGAACAGACGCCTTCCAATGACAACTGATGTGGAAAACATGACATTGATCGACGATTGGTTGTTGGCCGTTGAACAGGTGCTTCTGCAAAACGATCCCGTCGCAAAGGCTGATCAGTGCATCGAGTTATTTAGCCGGTGGCAGGCACTTGGTAGTGATGAGCGCACTGCTGCACTGAACGGGAAAACGCAATCGGTTGTGGTTGGGCTCAATGAGCCGGGGCGGCCGTTAAAACCTGAACTGGTTGATGCCAAACAACTTGCACGCCGAGGTCTGGGTACTCAAGCCGGGCGCATTGCGCTGCTGCATTCTTTGGCGCACATCGAATTCAATGCCATTAATCTTGCACTGGATGCCGTGTATCGTTTCCGTGATATGCCAACCGATTATGTAACAGACTGGTTGAAGGTGGCCAGTGACGAAGGCGAACATTTCTTGTTGCTGTTCAACAGGCTAAGGAGTTTAGGCAGCGATTACGGTGAACTCTCAGCGCACGATGGCTTATGGGATATGGCGCGACGCACCGACCACGATGTGCTGGTTCGAATGGCGCTGGTACCAAGAATTCTTGAAGCCAGAGGCCTTGATGTTGCACCACCCATGATCAAAAAGTTGCAGGCGCAGAATGATCATGACAGTGCGGCGATACTGCAACGCATATACACCGATGAAATAACGCATGTCGAAATCGGCAACCGCTGGTTTCGGTATGTATGTGAAGAGCGTGATCTTGATGGTGCTGTGGTGTTTCGCGACTTACTCGCTGGGCCATCAAGTGCATACCTTCGCAGCCCGTTTAACGATGAAGCGCGCCTTCAGGCCGGATTTACCGCAGAGGAAATGCAGGTGATTCGTGAGATGGAAGCGGAGTACCGTGATTCCCAACCTAACTGGTAGACATGCGTGTTGATGCTTATTATCAGTTATAGTCAGAAGTCCCTAAACAAAACAAGGTTCAAAGGATATGAACCCAAACTGCCCCAGCTGCGGAGCGGGATGCTCTGTCAAGTACGGTCGTTACCATCGTTATGACGACGCTCAATCCATTCAACGTTATCGCTGCCGTGTGTGCGGGAAATACCATTCCAGTGCGACGCACGCACCAACGTACCGACAAAAACGCCGACGATTAAATCGGTTGATCGAGATGGACATCGCAAGCAGTACCGCGCAGCGACGTATTGCCATCAAGCACGGCTGTGATCGTAAAACCGTTGCCAGAAAGATCACTTTTTTGGCTCAAGAGGCGCGAAAGAAAGCCGCGACCTGGTTAGCTCAACAACGCCCGTTTGAACAGGTGCAGTGGGATGAGTTGGTCAGCTTTGAACACACGCGATTAAAACCTTTATCGATTGCCGTGATGTCGGTCGAACGGCACCGATGCATTCTTGGTTTCGGAGTGGCGCAGGTGCCTGCCAACGGACTCATCGCAAAACGCTCAAGAGAAAAATACGGCCTGAGGCGAAACCTGAGTGGGCCCATGCGAAAACGGGTTTTGAAGCAGGTGGCAGACTATTTGTCGCCAATGGTGCACGTGGTGTCAGATGAACACCCACGCTACGCCAGTGAAATCAAACAGGTGTTACCACAAGCGCATCACAGGACCCATCGATCGGTTCGCGGCTCATTGACAGGCCAAGGGGAGCTCAAACGGACCGGGTACGACCCACTTTTCCCGATTAATCACACACTTGCTATGATGAGGGATAACATCAAGCGGTTTGCCAGAAGAACCTGGTGCACGACGAAGAAGGTCTCTGTGCTGGAGGATGTGATTGCCATCTACATGCATTACCACAACACAACGCTTATCCCTCCAATAGCACTGAATTTTGATGAAAAACCAGAGTGAAAGCTATAAAAGTTTTCAATCGTTCATCAACACCCAAGTCCGCCAGTTAGGAACTTTTCCAGTGTCAGTTGTGTTCCATCAAAGCGTGCAATCATCGCATGGTCTTTTTTCCAATCACCGAGCACCAGGCGCCGGTGCGAGCTGCGGCCGCCAGCTGCTATCGGGTCGACATGAATATCGTCTGATAGTGTATTCGCGGGCTGCTGTTTTGTTTCAACCTCTATAACGTGATCGAAAGGTCGGTGAGTATGTCCGTGAATTAATCCATCGTTAGGGTAGGTCGCAAAGTGAGATTCGACCGATTCCTTATTCACATCCATTATGCCAGCCTGCTTTTCACTGACAGCTTCCCGGCTTTTGTCCCGAAGTGCTTGCGCCTGCGCAATGCGCTCATCGATACTCAATGCTAAAAATGCCTGTTGCCAATTTGGATCACGAACCATGTGTCGAAGTTTTTGATAGTCGACATCGTCGGTGCACAAAGTATCCCCGTGTACCAGTGAGTAACGAGCTGAACCGAAATCAACTTCCAGATGATCCTCACGGTGCAGCGTTGCGCCTGCTCGTTTGGCAAATTGTTCACCCAACAGAAAATCACGATTACCGTGCATCAGGTGAACATCGGTACCAGCATTTGTTAATGCAGCAATAGCATCATAAACATTGGAAAGGCTAGGGTCGGCAGCATCATCACCCAACCAGTACTCAAATAAATCTCCCATGATGAACACCGCCTGCGAATGCTTTGCATGGGCAAAGAATCGCAGGCAGAGTTCAATCGTCTCAGGGCGCGACAGGTCAAGATGCAGGTCGCTTATAAAATAGGTCGGGCGGTAACTTGCTTTCTGGCCAGGTATTGCGCACGAATCTTGTGTGATGCGAATCACCGCCATAGGTATTCCGTGAGCAACTGGCCGGAAAAAATTTAGCTAACAGTGACAGACTCAATGACCACAGAATCGATCGGTACATCCTGATGTTGACCGTGAGGACCGGTAACCACGGCCGCGATGGCTTCGATGGTTTCCATGCCTGATACCGTTTCGCCGAACACGCAGTAGCCGAAGCCCGATTGTGTTTCGCTGGTGAAATTCAGGAAGTCGTTATCTTTTAAATTGATGAAAAACTGTGAGCTTGCTGAATGCGGGTCGGGTGTGCGTGCCATAGCAATACTACCCAGTGAGTTCACCAAACCGTTATTTGCTTCGTTCTTGATGTTTTCACGAGTTGGTTTTTGATTCATGTCAGCGTCGAATCCGCCACCTTGAATCATGAAGTCAGGAATAACACGATGGAAGATCGTTCCATTGAAGTGACCGTCTTCAGCGTATTGTTTGAAGTTCTGGCAGGTAACAGGCGCGGCTTCAGTGTTTAGCTGCAGCTCAATGTCGCCTTTGTTGGTCTTGATGGTGACTTTCATACAGTAGGGCTCTTTTACGTTTCAAAGCGCCTATTGTACCGTACTGTTGTTCAGTACCGATGCCGTTTACTGGGCGACAACCGTTTCAGTTTGTTCTGCTTCAACAGCGTCTTCTTCGGGCATTTCCGGGACAAGCAGTAAGGCTTTATTGATGATCACTTGTTCACGCGGTGCGTCGCGGCTGAACGGACCGCCGGGACCGGTGGGTAGCTGGCTGATTTTGTCGACAACATCTTGCCCTTCAACAACACGTCCGAACACGGCGTACCCCCACCCACGTGCGGTTGGTGCCGTGTGATCAAGGTTGCGGTTGTCTTCGCTATTGATAAAAAACTGTGCAGTTGCTGAGTGCGGGGCATTGGTTCTTGCCATTGAAATGGTGTAGCGCTGGTTGCGCATGCCATTGTTGGCTTCATTCGGTATGGCTGAGCGAGTCGGCTTACGCTTGAAAGTTGCATCAAATCCTCCACCCTGAATCATGAAACCTTCGATAACGCGATGAAAAATGGTGCCGTTATAGAAGCCATCTTCAACGTATTGTAGAAAATTTTCGACGGTGACCGGAGCACGATCGTGCGCAAGCTCGATAACCATGTCTCCCTGGCTGGTGGACAGGCGCACCAGAGGCGCCTCTGCCATGCAAACGGATGCGGCAAGGCTTAAGCCGAGAAATGCTGCTAATCGTGGAAAAAACATGTGTGTTCCTGAAGTACCTGTTCTTTGTCGCCGTATGATTTTAGCGGGTTTTGTGCCAGTCCCATGGTGCGGTATCCATCGGGTAATCTGCTACAGTTTGCTTGTACCCGCTCAATTGGCCAGTCCTTTTCCAGATATGTTGCATTTATATAATAGTTTAACCCGCAAAAAAGAAAGTTTCACACCGCGAGAAGCTGGAAAAGTGGGCATGTACGTGTGCGGGATAACGGTGTACGACTTCTGCCATATCGGGCACGCGCGCATGTTTATCGTGTTTGATGTTTTGTTTCGTCACCTGCAAGCGCTCGGTCTGGATGTCACATACGTGCGCAATATCACCGATGTAGATGACAAGATTATCGCGCGCGCTGCGCAAAACAATGAACCAGTCGATACTTTGACCCAACGCTATATTGACGCCATGTGGGAAGACGAGGCAGCTCTGTCGGTGTTACGTCCAACTCATGAGCCCAGAGCAACCGCGGCCATAGACGACATGATCAAGCTGATCGAAAAACTGATCGACGGCGGTTTCGCCTACGCGGCAGATAACGGCGATGTGTTCTACTCAGTCGCAAAATTTGCCGACTACGGTCAGTTGTCGGGACGCAAACTCGAAGACATGCGTGCCGGTGAACGGGTTGCCGTTGACCAGAACAAAGAAGATCCAATGGACTTTGTGCTGTGGAAGTCGGTTAAACCCGGTGAACCCAGCTGGTCATCGCCGTGGGGTGAAGGACGTCCCGGTTGGCATATTGAATGTTCAGCCATGGCAAAGAGTCTGCTCGGTGAACAATTCGATATTCATGGTGGCGGCATGGACTTGCAGTTTCCGCATCATGAAAATGAAAAGGCGCAAAGCGAAGCGGCCCACGGAAAAACCTTTGCACGCTATTGGATGCACAACGGTTTTGTTCGCGTCGATGAAGAAAAAATGTCGAAATCGCTCGACAACTTTTTTACCGTGCGTGATGTGCTTGAAGAATACAACGGTGAAGAAATCCGTTTCTTCATTGTTAATTCGCATTATCGCAGCCCGCTAAACTATTCCACAGCGCAACTGGATTCATCGCGTGCGGCGCTGCAGCGCTTGTATACAGCATTGCGCGGAACTCTAAACGTACCCGAAAAGGGCGTTGATCAAAGCGCCATCGATCGTTTCGATGAAGCGATGAACGATGATCTGAACACCCCCGAGGCGTTCGCTGTGCTGTTCGATCTTGCCTCAGACATCAACAAGCAATCATCGCCCACAACCGACGAAGCAATTGTGCTGGCCAATACGCTGCGTGCGCTTGGAGCGCGATTGGGCTTATTGCAATCAGATCCCGATGTGGCATTGCAGGCAGCACCGGTCAAGGACGGTGCCATGAGCGCTGAACAAATCGATGCGCTAATTGCTGAGCGTTTGGCCGCTCGTGAAGCGAAGGACTGGCAAAGAAGCGATGAAATACGCGACCAGTTAACCGATGAGGGAATCGTTCTTGAAGATGCTAACGGAAAAACCACATGGCGCAGGGGCTAGGTGTTAAGGTTTGCGGGAAATTAATTCAAGCATGAGGTGCATCCTTTGAAGTTCGCACTTATTGCATTGACCAGCCACTGTTTTTATCACTATGCCTAAAAAAAGTGCCAGTCAGAATCAAGCACGACGATTCGCTCGGGAACGTGCACTCCAGGCGCTTTATCAGTGGGAGTTGTCCGGTTCAGATGTGTCCACGGTCAGAAAAGAGATAATCGAACGTCAGGAAATGTCACTGGTTGATGAAGGCTATTTCTTAAGCCTGTTTGACGGTGTTGCCAAAGACCCGGACGCAATCGACGCACAACTGGCACCGGCACTCGACCGACCAATTGAAGAGCTTGATCCTATAGAGCGATCTGTCCTGCGTATCAGTACCTATGAGTTCGCACATCATCCGGAGATTCCGGCGCGCGTTGTCATCAACGAAGCCATTGAAATCACTAAACGGTTCGGTGCCGATCAGGGTCATAAATACGTAAACGGTGTGCTTGATAAACTTGCGCTAGTACTGCGTTCAATAGAAATGCGTAAAAGCTGATATGTCTGCCGATTCCATAAACAGCCATGAGCCGAGCACCACCGCACCAGAAAAACTGCGCGTGACGCCGGAACAGTTAACGGCCAATCCGGCTAATTTTCTGGCTTTGGGTGCAGGTTCCGGCCTGGCACCAAAAGCGCCGGGCACGTTTGGCACACTGGCGGCCATTCCCATCGTTCTCGTTATGCCATCGAACGTGGCTATTTACAGCGCCATCGTGCTCGTGTTGTTTGCCGCCGGCGTATGGTTGTGTGATACCTGCGCAAATAATCTGGGTGTGCATGATCATCCGGCCATTGTGTTTGACGAGTGGGTTGGTTATCTGATCACTATGGTTGCCGCACCGCGATCATGGATGTTTCTGGCGCTGGGTTTTGCGCTGTTTCGCTTGTTCGACATATTAAAACCGTGGCCGATCGGCATGGCGGATAAGCGAGTGTCCGGCGGGCTGGGCATTATGGTCGATGATGTCATTGCCGGCGTATTCGCAGCGATTTCCCTGCAACTGATCATGGTCGTAATGGGGTTATTCGGTATCACGCTCAGTAGCCTGAGCTAGGGCTTGAGTCTGGCCCGAATCAGGCCCAAATCAGGGAACTGCAATTCCGAAATAACGTAAGTCCCGACTTAACTGAATTAAAGGTAGCCCGATCAGTGCAGTAGGGTCGGTCGATTCAATTTTGTCGAACAAGGTGATGCCCAGTTTTTCCACCATAAAACTGCCAGCACAATTTAACGGCATTTCGGCGGCGATATAACGCTCGATTTCAGCATCATCAAGATCGCGTAACCTGGCAACGGTGGTATCCACTGATTCTCGTGATTCACCCGATGTCGACAGAAGCACACTTAATCCAGTATGGAAAATCACGGACTGGCCGCGCATGCTTTTCAGCTGTTCGATCGCACGGTCAACTGTGCCAGGCTTTCCCAATACTTGTCCGTTCAATTCGCAAACCTGATCTGAGCCAATTAGCACGTCGTCAGGAAAGCTCCTTTGAAGACTAAGTGCCTTGGTTTTGGCCAGTCTCAGGGCCAAATTGTGCGGTTTTTCACCAACACGAGGCGTTTCGTCGCAATTCGGGCTGGCTTGCTCGAAATGCAGACCAAACCGGGCGAGTAATTCGGCTCTGTAGCTGGATGTGGATGCGAGAACTATCACTTGCACCTATGGGTCAGTTTCGTTATTCTTCGTGGGTTATGGTCAAGCCAACTCCCAGCCGGTTCAATCCGGATTTGCTGGCGCGTGATTCCACCCAATACAGCGTGAATTTACCGCTCGGGCAGTTTAGCCGTTTGCGGGAAACACTGCTTGAGGATGTTGGAGAGATGCATGCCACTTTCCGTTTTTCAAGAAGGAAGGATTCGGTACTGGTGTCGGGCCGGTTGAGTACATGCTACAAGCTGCAATGTCAGCGATGTCTTGAACCAATGGAGTACCTGGTCGATGAGCCGTTTGAGTTTGTGTTTGCAAAAACAGAACAGGCGGCCAGAGATATGCCAGACGGGCTGGACCCGGTTGTACTCGATGACAATGGGCAAATTCATGTTGTCGACTTGTTTGAAGATGAACTGATTTTGCATACGCCAACGGTGCCAAAACATGAGCAGTTGGAACAGTGCGACGTTAGCGAGCATGTGCTCAGCACGGCAGAACTTGATCAACACGCTGGACAAGATGCCAACGACAACGAACAGGAAAGCAACGAGACGGCCGACAGTGGGAACAAAAGAAAAAACCCGTTCGACGTACTCAAGAATCTTGATCTACATTAACTACAGATAATTACTGACTGGAATTAGCAATGGCCGTTCAAAAAAGCCGAAAAACACCTTCGCGTCGAGGCATGCGCCGCTCGCACGACAAATTAACCGGTGCCGCGCTGTCAACCGACCCGACTACCGGTGAACTGCATCGCCGCCACCACATAACGCCCGATGGTTTTTACCGCGGCAAGCAGGTTGTTGAAACGGTCGAAGAAGTAGAAGACGACGAAGAATAGCCCACGGGTGGTGAATTCAATCTTAGTCAGTGAGGCGGTACGACTCACACAAATCGCGCTCTAGTCATGGGTGCGAATCTCACTGTCGCAGTCGACGCTATGAGCGGCGACAAAGGTACTGGCGTTATTGTTGATGCGGTGCGTCAAGTGCTTAATGCACGTCCCGATGCAAATCTTCTGCTTGTCGGGAACCCTGATGAAATACAACGGCATATTGGCGATCAGCCATTGCCTGCAGGGCGTGCCGACATTGTCGAAGCCACAGAAGTGGTCACCATGGAAGACAGTGTTGCGGTTGCGCTGCGAAACAAGAAGCAATCCTCCATGCGCATCGCTATCGATCAGGTGAAATCGGGTCGGGCAGCTGCGTGCGTTAGTTCAGGTAATACCAGCGCCTTAATGGCGATCAGCAAGTTTGTATTGAAAACGGTTCCCGGTATTGACCGTCCAGCGATCTGCACGACTATTCCGGCTCTCGATGGACACACCCACATGCTAGACCTAGGCGCTAACGTGGATTGCAGCGCTGATCATCTTTTTCAATTTGCTGCCATGGGTTCAATCCTGGCGCAGGCGATCGATTCCGCTGACCAACCAACCGTTGGTTTATTAAACATTGGTTCAGAAGATATCAAGGGTAACCTGCAGGTCAAAGAAGCAGCCGAATTGTTGACCAATAGTTCGCTGAACTACATCGGCTTTGTTGAAGGCAATGAAATCTTTACAGACCGGGCAGACATAGTTGTGTGTGATGGCTTTGTCGGTAACGTGTCGCTCAAAACCAGCGAAGGTGTGGCTCGCATGGTGTCGCACTATTTAAAAGAAGAATTTTTACGTAATCCGGTTAACAAATTGGTTGGTCTGTTGGCAAAACCAATTTTGCGTTCGTTTGGTAATCGTATCGACCCGCGTCGCTACAATGGAGCAAGTCTGCTCGGACTCAAAGGTGTTGTTGTTAAAAGTCATGGTAGTGCTGATGCCATTGCGTTTGCGAACGCAATCAATATTGCCTTACTGGAAATCGATAACGACGTGCCCTCGATGATCGCCGAACGCATGAGCCACTCACTTAGCAGTATTGCGTAGCCGCTCGTGGCGACGTATTCCAGAATCGTTGGTACCGGAAGCTATCTGCCTGAAAAGGTACTGACCAACGCTGCACTCGAACAAATGGTCGACACGTCCGATGCATGGATTCGCGAGCGAACCGGCATTGAACAACGTCACGTGGTTGAGGATGGTGAACACACCGTTGACCTTGCCGAAAAGGCATCACGTCGGGCGATGGATGCTGCGGGAGTCAAGCCGGGCGAAATTGACTTGATCGTGGTCGCCACCACCACCGCTGATCAGGTCTTTCCCAGTACCGCGTGTTTGCTGCAAAGTCGGTTAGATATTCACGGCTGCCCTGCATTTGATGTACAGGCGGTGTGTACCGGTTTTGTTTATGCATTGTCGGTTGCCGATAAGTTTGTACAAACCGGAACCTCCAAATGTGCGCTGGTGGTAGGTGCCGAAACCTTCTCGCGCATTATCGACTGGACCGACCGCAACACTTGTGTGCTGTTTGGTGATGGTGCGGGTGCAGTCGTTGTCAAAGCAGACCAGAATCCGGGCATACTCTCAACCCACCTGCACGCCGACGGTGATTACGCAAAACTGCTGCATGTCCCAAGCGGTGTGTCGAACAATTATTCGGCTGTGCAGGAAGGCCGGGCCTATGTCGAAATGGATGGCTCGGATGTGTTCAAAATGGCGGTGCGTACGCTTGGTGCTATCGTTGATGAAACACTTGAAGCAAACGGTATGCAGCGTGGAGACATCGACTGGCTGGTTCCGCATCAGGCCAACATTCGCATTATTCAGGCGACAGCAAAGAAACTGCGCATGCCACTGGACAAAGTGGTGATCACGGTCGCCAAACACGGTAACACCTCGGCAGCATCCATTCCGCTCGCACTCGATAGCGCAGTACGGGCAGGTGATATCAAAGCAGGTGATATGCTACTAATGGAAGGGTTTGGTGGTGGGTTTACCTGGGGTTCGGCGCTAATCAAATATTGATTGCCCGCACACGTTCTCTTTCTTCAGTGGCGTTTTCTCCGGTGACGTTATGAGTGGTAAGAAAGACAATTCAAAAACGGCGCCTGACGACGCTTCAGGCAGTCAATTGCCTGCGGACAATAAATTGGATGACGCTGAATCTGCCAGCGTATTTAGTCCTGAATCCTTTCTTCGCACCGTAACAGATCGTCCCGGTGTGTATCGTATGTTCAATGCAAACGATGACATCATCTATGTGGGCAAAGCCAGTAATTTAAAAAACCGGCTTTCCAGCTATTTTCAGAAAAATCTTGATAGCCCGAAAACCCGCGTGCTGGTGTCTCAAATAGCGGATGTGCAGATAACGGTGACGGCAAGCGCCAGTGAAGCGCTGCTACTCGAACACAACCTGATCAAAGAGCATCGGCCGCGATACAACGTGGTGTTGCGTGACGATAAAAGTTACCCCTATGTGTTTATCTCAACTCGCGATGCTTATCCGCGTATTGCGTATCAACGCGGCGTAAGAAAAGTTAAAGGTAAATATATTGGCCCGTATCCCAGTGCCGGTTCAGTCAAGCGATCGCTAAGTCTTGTGCAAAAACTGTTTCGTGTCAGACAGTGTGAAGACAGCTATTTTCGCAACCGGTCACGACCGTGTTTGCAGTATCAGATTCAGCGCTGTACCGCGCCTTGCGTGAATGCCATAAGCGAAGAGGAATACGCCGCTGATGTTGATATGAGCATAAAGGTGCTCGAGGGCAAATCTACCGAGGTGATTAAAGATCTGGCTGGACGAATGGAAGCGGCATCGGAAAATCTCGAGTTTGAGCTGGCCGGAAAACTGCGTGACCAGATCAGCAATTTGAAATCGGTCAGTGATTTAAGCGTTGCCATGCGCGACCGTGAAGACGCAGACTATGTGGGAGTGGTCACCCGTGGCGGCCAGAGTTGTGTTCAGGTGTTTTTTATCCGTAACGGCACTAACCTGGGTAACAAGGCGTTTTATCCAGCAACACCAGCCGAGAGCAGCAGCGCTGAAATTCTTAATGCGTTTATTTCACAGTTTTATCTTGAACACGACGTTCCCAGAGAAATAATCACCACAGAACCGGTGCAGGATGCCCAATTGTTGCAAGAGATTTTCAGTAGCCGCACTGCCGGAAATGTCACAATAACGCACAAGGTCAGAGGCGAGCGGGCCAAATTGCAAACGCTGGCTCTAACCAATGCCGATGTGTCTCTTGCTGCAAGACTCGCATCGCGATCGGGTATGGCCGCAAGACTGGATGCATTGCGGGAACTGGTGGAGCTAGACGAGTTACCCAGTCGTATGGAGTGTTTTGACATCAGCCATACCATGGGTGAAGCAACGGTTGCATCCTGTGTGGTATTCAATGCTGAAGGTGCAGACAAGGCGCAATATCGTCGATTCAATATTAGCGACATAACGCCAGGTGACGATTACGCTGCAATGCGTCAGGCGCTGATGCGCCGCTACACACGGTTACTCAAAGAGAACCGTGATTTACCCGATATCCTGTTTATCGATGGCGGTAAGGGGCAAATTGGTATAGCACAGGAAGTGATGAGCGAATTGCAGATCGATAGCATGGAAATTGTGGGTGTATCAAAAGGACCCGACCGACGGCCCGGTGATGAAACCCTGATACTGTGCAGACAGGAATCGGAAAAGCAATTGAGTAACGATTCAGCAGCATTGCTGCTGATACAACAAATTCGTGATGAAGCGCACCGGTTCGCCATTGCCGGTCATCGTGGTAAGCGCGCGAAGAAGCGAAGGCAATCGTCTCTGGAAGATATCAAGGGGCTGGGGCCGAAAAGACGTAAAGCGTTGTTAACCTATTTCGGTGGCATACAACGACTAAATAAAGCCGGGGTTGAAGACATAGCAGGGGTACCCGGTATCAGTGTGGAGTTGGCAAACCGCATTTACGATGAACTGCACCCCGGTGGAAAACTGCCTGTGGTACAACCAAGCAAGCTGTAACTAAGCTGCAGTTAAGCTGTAACTAACCTGTAATTACGAGGAGCAGGATTTGCCTTTTACCAATGCGACCAAACTGCCAACGCTGCTGACGTTTCTGCGTATTGCTCTGTTGCCGGTCATAATTGTGGTGTTTTACCTGCCTTACAGCTGGGCGCGCCCCTTGTCCTGTTTCATATTTGTTGTGGCTGGTATTACCGACTGGCTCGACGGGTATCTGGCTCGAAAATGGAATCAGGAAAGCCGCTTTGGTGCGTTTCTCGACCCGGTTGCTGACAAACTGATGGTGGCCACAGCGCTTATTTTGCTGGTGGAATTTGATAACAGTCCGTGGCTTACCATGCCAGCTATTGTGATCATTGGACGAGAAATAACCATTAGCGCTCTGCGTGAATGGATGGCCGAAATGGGGCAGAGAGGCAAGGTCGCTGTCGGGTGGTTAGGTAAGGTTAAAACAACCTCGCAAATTCTGGCGCTGGCATGTCTGTTGTATTTACACGATATTGCGGGTTTGCCGATTTACCAGATTGGGATGGTGGCGTTGTATATTGCGACAGCTCTCACCATATGGTCCATGGTCGGGTACATGCAGGCTGCATTTAAGCCGGAAACGAAAGAGTAAACTTCCCTGGCTGCCCTTGACAGTTGCAGCAGGTGAACCCACAATACACAGATCGGTGCGGGAATAGCTCAGTTGGTAGAGCGCAACCTTGCCAAGGTTGAGGTCGCCAGTTCGAACCTGGTTTCCCGCTCCAATTC